>CAJFNE010000030.1 GCA_904393855.1 uncultured Oscillibacter sp.
CAACAAGTCCCTGGGCCGCTTCCACCTGGACGGCATCGCCCCGGCCCGCCGCGGTGTGCCCCAGATCGAGGTGACCTTCGACATCGACGCCAACGGCATTGTCAACGTCTCCGCCAAGGACCTGGGCACCGGCAAGGAGCAGCACATCACCATCACCTCCTCCTCCAACATGAGCAAGGAGGACATCGAGAAGGCCGTCAAGGAGGCCGAGCAGTATGCCGCCCAGGATAAGAAGATGAAGGAGGAGGTCGAGGTCCGCAACCAGGCCGACCAGATGGTCTACCAGAGCGAAAAGACCCTCTCCGAGATGGGCGACAAGATCCCCGCCGACGACAAGAACAAGGTCCAGGCCGGTATCGACAAGCTGAAGGAGGCCCTGAAAGGCACGGACACCGCCGCCATCAAAGCCGCCACTGATGAGCTGACCCAGGCTTTCTACGCCGTCAGCGAGAAGCTGTATCAAAACGCCAACCCCCAGGGCGGCGCGGCCGGTCCCGATATGGGTGGCGCCCAGAGCGACGGCGGCGCCCAGCAGGGACAGTACTATGACGCCGACTACAAGGTGGTCGACGAGGACGACAACAACAACCAGAAATAATCAGACGCCACGCGGCCGCGCGGGCGGGGGCAGGACCCCGCCTGCGCGGCACTGCGCCTATTGAAAAGAGTGAAGAGTGAAGCGTGGAGAGTGTAGAGTGGAGATTTTGTGTCAGGCATAGCCGAATGGATTGAAATGATTCGCCTGTGGCGAATTCCATATCTTCACTCTGAACTCTCCACGCTTCACTCTGAACAGAGGTGAGATTCTATGGCAGAACAGAAACGCGATTACTACGAGGTCCTGGGCGTCTCCAAGGGGGCGTCCGAGGACGAGATCAAAAAGGCCTATAAGAAGATGGCCCGGAAGTACCACCCGGACCTGAACCCGGACAACAAGGAGGCCGAGGAGAAGTTCAAGGAGGTCAACGAGGCCTACGAGGTGCTCTCCGACCCGGATAAGAAGGCCCGCTACGACCAGTTCGGCTTTGCCGGAGTGGATCCCAGCTATGGTGCTGGGGCCGGTGGAGCCGGTTTCGACGGCGGCTTTGACTTCGGCGACCTGGGGGATATCTTCGGCAGCTTCTTCGGCGGCGGCTTCGGCACCGGGCGGCGCACCAACCCCAACGCTCCCCAGCGGGGGGAGAGTATCCGCCTGTCCGTGGCCATCAGCTTTGAGGAGGCCGCTTTCGGCTGTGAGAAGGAGGTCAGCGTGGACCGGATGGAGGAGTGCTCCGCCTGCCACGGCAATGGCTGCGCCCCCGGGACCTCGCCGGAGGTCTGTCCGGACTGCCACGGCACCGGCCAGGTGCAGATCCGGCGGCAGACGCCCATGGGCGTGTTCGCCACCTCCTCGCCCTGCACCCGCTGCGGCGGCAAGGGCCGGATCATCCACCAGCCCTGTCCCGACTGCCACGGCACCGGCGCGGTGCGCAAGCGCCGGACCATCCAGGTCAGCATCCCCGCCGGCATCGACAACGGGCAGACCATCTCCGTCCGGGGCCAGGGCAACGCCGGCAAGAACGGCGGCCCGGCGGGCGACCTGCTGGTGACCATCACGGTGAAGCCCCACGAGCTGTTCCGCCGGGAGGGCACCAGCGTCCTGTGCGACGCGCCCATCACCTTTGCCCAGGCGGTGCTGGGGGCGGAGCTGGAGATTCCCACCATTGACGGCAAGGTGAAATACAACCTGCCGGAGGGCACCCAGAGCGGCACCACGTTCCGTTTGAAAGGGAAGGGGATTCCCGCCCTCAACGGCCGGGGCCGGGGCGACCAGTACGTGACCGTCCATATCGAGACGCCCCGGAACCTGAATCGGGAGCAGAAGGAGGCCCTGAAGAAGTTCGCGGAGAGTGTGGGCGAGAGCAACTACGAGGAGCGGAAAAAGTTCTTCCGAAAGTTTAAGAAGTGAGGAGTCCCATGTATCTGGCAGACTATCACACGCATTCCCGGATCTCCCCGGACGCCGGCCGCTCCATGACGGAGATGGCGGAGGCGGCCATTGCCGCGGGTCTGGATGAGATCTGCTTCACCGACCACATGGAGCCGGTGGAGTGGGGGGTTACCACCCCCCGAGAGAGTTTCCCCTGGGAGGATTTGTCCGCGGAGTTCGCGGCGGCCCAGGCGGCGGTGGGGGGCCGCATTCGGCTGCGCCTGGGTATCGAGCTGGGGGACGCCCCCTGGGCGTTGGAGAACACGGAGCGGCTGCTCTCCCAGGCGCCGCCCCTGGACTTTGTCATCGGCTCCATCCACATGCTCTCGGAACGGTACGGCGGGATCGATTTGTACTTTTTCGACCCCAAGGACGAGGCGGAGGCCCGGATCGGCATGGCGGACTACCTGGGCCAGGTGCGCAAGCTGGCGGAGTGGGGACACTTCTCCGTGCTGGGGCACCTGACGCTGCCGGTGCGCTACCTCAACGAGAACCGGGGGTTCCATCTGACTTTCGACGGCTTTGAGGCGGAGATCGAGGAGATCCTGCGCATCCTGATCCAGAAAGGCATCGGGATCGAGCTGAACACGAACCGGGGCCACACGCCGCTGCCGGACGAGAAGTGGCTGCGGATGTACCGGGAGCTGGGCGGAGAGATCATCACCCTGGGCACCGACGCCCACAACCGGCGGTATGTGGGCTGCGCCATCCGGGAGCGGCAGCAGCTGCTGCGGGCGTGCGGGTTCACCCGCTTCTGCACCTTTGAGAAGCGGCAGCCCGTCTGGCACGCCTTGGATTGATTTTTTCCGGCAGAGTGTATATAATAGCGGCACAAGACTGCACCGACAGGGAGGAACATGCACATGAAGATTGCGCTGGGCTGCGACCACGGCGGCTATGAACTGAAGGAATTCATCAAGACGGTCCTGGACCGGCTGGGACACACCTATGAGGACTTTGGATGCTTCTCCACGGAGAGCTGCGACTACCCGGACTTCGGGGCGGCGGCGGCCCGGGCCGTGGCGAGCGGCGCCTGCGACCGGGGCATCGTGATCTGCACCACCGGCATCGGCATTTCGATCGCGGCCAACAAGATCCACGGCATCCGCTGTGCCCACTGCGCCGACAGTCTGCAGGCGGAGCTGACCCGCCGCCACAACAACGCCAACATGCTGGCCCTGGGCGCGGGTTTCACGGGGAAGAATCTGGCCGAGCGGATCGTGGAGGTATTCCTCTCCACTGGGTTCGAGGGCGGACGCCACGCCCGCCGGGTGGATAAGGTCATGGCCCTGGAGGAGAACTGAGGCCGCGGAACGGGAAAGAGAGGTGACCGGACATGGCGGGAGCCAAGGGCTATCGCAGCTACCGGGGACGGGGCACCAAGAAGAAGATTCTGCTGGCGGTCCTGCTGTGCCTGGTGATCCTGGCGGCGGCAGTGGTAATCTGGGTGCAGGGGCATATGGTCTACGACGCGGACGGGACACCGCACCTGGATATTCCCTGGCAGCAGACCGGGGAGCAGGAGCCTCAGGAGGAGTTGGACCTGGTGATTGAGGAGCCGGAGGCCCCTCCGGCGGTGCATGCCCTCTCTCTGACGGCGGCGCCCTTGACCCAGGTATCCCTGAAGGAGGCCCGGACGGCTGCGGAGGGGAGCTACAACGCCTTTGCGGTGACGCTGAAAGACAGCGGCGGCACGGTGTACTTTGACAGCCGAACCGCCCTGTCCGGCACGGTGGAGACGGCGGCGGACACCGCCGCCGCCTTGGAGAGCCTGACCCAGGCGGACGGAGGCGTGACGGCGATTGCCCGCATCTCCGCCCTGCTGGACCCAGTGGCCGCCCGAGCCGACGTGGAGGGTATGGGCCTGATGAACACCGGCGGCTATATCTTCTACGACGGGAATAACTTGAACTGGCTGGACCCCTCCAAGGAGGCCGCCCAGGCCTATCTCAGCGGTATCGCCGTGGAGGCGGCGGAGCTGGGCTTCCAGGAGATTTTGCTGACGGACTTCTCCTTCCCCACGGAGGGGAGCCTGGACCGGATCGCCTATCCGGAGGCGGGGACCCGGGAGAGCCTACGCGCCTGCCTCGCGGCCATCCGGACGGCGCTGGACGCAGCCGGGTACGAGGAGGTGGCGCTCTCCGTGGAGACCACCGCCAGGGTCATCGTAGGCGGGCTGGATGAGACTGCGGGGGTGGCACTGACGGATCTGGCGGATGTGGTGGACCGGGTCTACGCCGTCACCACGGAGGAGCAGGCCCCGGCGCTGTCCGCGGCGGCGGAGGCCGCCGGCGTGGCATTTGTGCCGGAGCTGACAGCCGCGCCCACGGGAACCGCCGCGGAGGGGAGCTACCTGCTGCTTACGGAGTGAGAACGAGACAGCCGCCCGCGCTTGACGCGGACGGCTGTTTTGTACGGTTTTCAGTGAATATTCATCAAAATATTCATTTTTAAATCAGCAAGCCGTGCAAGAAGGCGCGCTCCAACGGAAAATTCCTGGATTCTTTGCAGAAAGCACCGGAAAATACAAATAATTATACGATTAACCTTGAAAATGTATTGACAATTTCAGCAGAGAGTGGTAAGGTAAACCACAGTCAGTCAGGGCGCTTCGCGCCCTGGCGGGGCCGGAGACGGCCCGCCCCGGAAGGGGTGGCAAATTTTCGTGAGAAAAGGAAGTTTGTAAGGATGAAAAAGCTGTTTGCATTGCTGCTGGCGCTGGCCATGACGCTGTCTCTGGCCGCTTGCGGCGGAGAGACCTCCACGGAGGACACCTCCACGGACGATCAGACCACCGAGGATACCACCGGCGAGACCACCGGCTTCGCCGTGTCCAGCGACTACGGCGACTTTACCGTGGTGGACGAGGGCAAGCTCCACATGTCCACCAACGCCGCGTTCCCTCCCTATGAGATGACCACCGACGACGGCGGCTTTGAGGGCATCGATGTGGAGGTGGCCGCCGCCATCGCCGAGAAGCTGGGCCTGGAGCTGGTGGTGGACGACATGGGCTTTGACGCCGCCCTCACCGCCGTGCAGACCGGCCAGAGCGACATCGCCATGGCCGGCATCACCGTGACCCCCGACCGTGAAGAGGTCATGGATTTCTCCAACAGCTATGCCACCGGCGTGCAGGTGGTCATTGTCCCGGAGGATTCCCCCATCCAGACCATTGACGATCTGGCCAATGCCGAGATGATCGGCTGCCAGGCCGCCACCACCGGCTACATCTATGCCTCTGACACCCCGGAGAACGGCGGCTACGGCGAGGATCACGTCACCGCCTATGAGAACGGCGCCCTGGCCGTCATGGCCCTGGTCAACGGCCAGATCGACGCGGTGATCATCGACAACGAGCCCGCCAAGGCCTTTGTGGAGGCCAACGAGGGTCTGAAGATCCTGGAGACCCCCTGGGTGGAGGAGGAGTACGCCATCGGCGTGGCCAAGGGCAACACCGATCTGCTGAACGCCATCAACGCCGTCATGGACGAGCTGAAGGCCGACGGTACCTTCCAGTCCATCGTGGATAAGTACATTACCGCCGAGTAAACAGATACCGGGAAAGGGCGGCCTCTGCAGGCCGTCCTTTTTTCCCATGTAGCAAGAGAGAAGGAGGGCTTCTATGTTTCAATCGCTGATCGATTGGCTGGATCGGCTCGGGCCGCGCCTCTATGCCGCCTTTTTGGAGGGGGACCGCTGGCGACTCTATCTCGAGGGCCTGGCGACCACGCTGGAGCTGACGGTGGTGGCACTGGTCGTGGGTGTGGTTCTGGGCGTGCTGGTGGCGGTGATCCGCACCGCCCACGACCAGCAGCGTCCCGGCCGCCGGCGGAATCCCATCCTGGGGATTCTCAATGTGATCTGCAAGATCTACACCACGGTGATCCGGGGCACCCCCATGCTGGTGCAGATCCTGATCTGGGGGTTTGTCATCTTCGCCTCCAGCCGGAACAAGTTCATGGTGGGCGTGGTGGCCCTGGGCATCAACTCCGGCGCCTACGTGGCGGAGATCGTCCGGGGCGGCCTCATGAGCGTGGATGTCGGCCAGAGCGAGGCGGGCCGGTCCCTGGGCCTTGGATACCTGGATACCATGCGTTTCATCGTGATTCCCCAGGCCTTCAAGAACATTCTGCCCTCCCTGGGCAATGAGTTTATCACCCTGTTCAAGGATACCTCCCTGGTCAACACCATCGGCCTGACGGAGCTGACCTACCGGGCCTCCCGGATTGCCGGAGTGACCTTTGACTACATGCCGCCCTACATCGGCATCGCCATCATGTATCTGGCCGTGGTCATCATTCTGACCTGGTTCCAGGGGAAACTGGAAAGGAGGCTGCGTCAAAGTGATCGACGTTAAGAATCTCAGGAAAGCCTTCGGCGACCACCTGGTGCTGGACGACATCACGGAGAGCATCCAGGAGGGAGAGAAGGTGGTCATCATCGGACCCTCCGGCTCCGGCAAGTCCACCTTCCTCCGGTGCCTGAACCTGCTGGAGATCCCCAGCGGCGGCATCATTACTTTCAACGGCGTGACCATTACGGACCCCAGGGTGGACATCGACAAGATCCGCCAGCAGATGGGGATGGTGTTCCAGCACTTCAACCTGTTTCCCAACATGACCATCCGGCGGAACATCACCCTGGCTCCGGTGCGGACCAAGCTCATGAGCCAGGAGGAGGCGGACGACGCCGCCACCGCCCTGCTGAAGCGGGTGGGCCTGGAGGACAAGGCGGACGCCTATCCCGCCCAGCTCTCCGGCGGCCAGAAGCAGCGGATCGCCATTGTCCGGGCCCTGGCCATGCGGCCCAAGGTGATGCTCTTCGACGAGCCCACCTCCGCCCTGGACCCGGAGATGGTGGGCGAGGTGCTGGACGTCATGAAGGAACTGGCCCAGGAGGGCATGACCATGGTGGTGGTCACCCATGAGATGGGCTTTGCCCGGGAGGTGGGCAGCCGGGTCCTCTTCATGGACGGCGGCCACATCCTGGAGCAGAACACGCCCAAGGAGTTCTTCGACCACCCCCAGAACCCCCGGACCCAGTTGTTCCTCAGCAAGGTACTGTGAGTTCTGAGGACAGACAGCGAAAAAAGAGACCAGGCGCACACCACGGTGTGCGCCTGGCTTTTTCTTGACCGAGAAAAATTCGCGGATGGGAGGGAATGGACGCGGTCAATTTTTAGGCTTGCGGCGAGGGGGATTCCAGCGCTGCCAGGCTCCTCTTGAATTGGATGGAGAAGAGCACCGCCGTTGTGCAGACGGCCAGGACGTCGGCCACCGGCTCCGCCAGGAAAACAGCGAAGGCCTTGTCCGCGAAGAAGTGAGGCAGAATATAGATCAGGGGGATCAGGAGGATGATTTTCCGCAGCACCGCCAGGAACAGGGAGGTTTTCGCGTTGCCCAGGGCCACGAAGGTCTGCTGACAGGCTACCTGGATGCCAAAAATGCCGGTAGCGGCCAGATAGATGCGCAGAGCCCAGGAGGCATAGCTCACCAGGCTGCTGTCGTCGTTGAAGATCAGGACGAACACCTGGGGGAACAGCTGCACCAGCAGCCAGAGAGTTAGGGAGTAGACCATACATGCCTTCAGAAGGAGCTTGAACACGTCCCGGACCCGCTGGGTGTTGCGGGCACCGAAGTTGTAGCTGAGGATGGGCTGTGCGCCCTGGGTCAGCCCCTGGAGGGGCATCATGGCGAACTGCATGATGCTGGAGAGCACCGTCATGGCGCCCACGGCGATATCCCCCCCGTATTTCAGCAGGGAGGAGTTGAAGCACACGGTAATCAGGCTCTCTGTGCTCTGCATGATGAAGGGGGAGAGGCCCAGGGCCAGGCAGGGGAGAAAGACCCTGGGCTCCGGCCGGAGGTTCTCCCACCGGAGATGCCACTGCGTCCGGGGCCCCACCAGGAAGCGGAATACCCAGACAGCGGACACCGCCTGAGACAGCACCGTGGCCAGCGCGGCACCCCGGACGCCCATGTCCAGGCCGAAGATAAAGATGGGGTCCAGGATCGTGTTCAGGATGGCGCCGATGAGGACGGTTTTCATGCTGACGGTGGTGAAGCCCTGGGCGGTGATGTAGGCGTTCATACCCAGGGTTACCTGGACGAAGAGCGTGCCCAGGGCATAGATCCGCATGTAGTCCAGCGCATAGCCAATGGTATTCTCGCTGGCGCCGAAGGCCAGCAGAATGGATTCCGCGCCCACGTAAAAAATCACGGTCAGCACCAGGGAGACCAGGATCAGCAGGGTGAAGGAGTTGCCCATGATGCGCTCGGCCTCCCGGGTGTCGCCCCGTCCCTCCTGAATGGAGGCCCGGGGCGCGCCGCCCATAGCCAGCAGGGCGGCAAAGGCGGAGATGATCATGATGATGGGCAGGCATACCCCCACGCCGGTGAGAGCCAGCTTGCCCACCGTCTCCGCGGGCTGCATGTGGCCGATGTAGACCCGGTCCACCAGGTTATAGAGCATGTTGACGATCTGGGAGGTGATGGTGGGCAGGGCCAGAGAGAACAGGAGCTTCCCGATGCTGCCGCTGCCAAGGTCCACCGCTTTCTGCTGGGAATCTTTCATGGGGTGTCCTCCTTTGGAATGCCATGGTCCAAAACTTTCTTCAAAAGCGCGCGGAACTGGACCTGTTCCGCCGGGGCCAGAGCGGCCAGCAGCTGCTGAGAGCAGCGGCCCTGCATGGCCCGGCACTCCCGCGTCAGGGGCTCGCCTGCCTCCGTAATGGAGAGATGGACAACCCGCCGGTCCCGCTGGTCCGGTGTGCGCTGCAGCAGGCCCTCCGCCGTCAGGAGATCCACCGCCTGGGACACCTGGGACTTGGACAGGCCCCGCAGGGCGGTGATGTCCCGGGCGGTGTCATAACCGGGGTTGTTTGCCAGGAACAGCAGTACGTGCACCTCCCGCATGGTGAGATGCGTCCGCTCCAGGATGGGGAGAAACTGGCGGTCGTAGAATTTTTGGAACTGCTGGGCAAATTGCAGCAGACGTGTGTAAGAGTTGGACATCGCACCCTCCAAATAGTTTTTTGAAAAACAGTTCTGAACAGAACGGCTTAACGATAGCACAACCCCGCCGGTCTGTCAAGCCGGAGAGAGGGGAGAAGCAAAAAATTGCCGCGGCAGGTATATTTATTGGAGATTGACAAAGGCTGACAAATACGCTATGATAAGAAAAATATGATATGTAAAACTATATGATAAGGAGAAACGTATGGTCTGGAACATTGTTAGCGATAGCAGCTGCGACTTGCAGAGCAGGGACTTTTCCAGTGACCGCGTTCGGTTTGAGCTGGTGCCTTTGCGGATTCAGGTGGGGGAACGGGAGTTTGTGGACAACGACGACCTGGTGGTGCCGGACCTGCTGGCTGCCATGGCCGAGGAGAAGAGTGCCTCCTCCACGGCCTGCCCCTCTCCGGAGGCCTTTGCCCGGGCCTTTGCCGCCGGGGATCGTACGGTGTGCTTCACCATCTCCGCCAATCTCTCCGGCACCTATAACGCGGCGGTGTTAGGCCGGGAGATGGTCCTGGAGGAGCACCCGGAGAAGGAGGTCTGCATCATTGACTCCAAGTCCACCGCCGGCGCCATGGTGCTGCTGATCCGGAGGGCCCGGGAGCTGATGGAGGCGGACACCACCGGGGACTTCGCGGGGATCTGCGCTCAGCTGCGGGAGTACCAGGCGGCGCTGCGGACCTGCTTCACCCTGGAGAACTTCGACAACCTGATCAAAAACGGGCGGATGCGGCCCCTGGTGGGGACGTTGCTGCACTCCCTGGGCATCCATGTGATCGCGGACGCCACGCCCCAGGGGACCATCCACGTGGCGGATAAGGCCCGGGGAGAGGCCAAAACCTACAAGGCCATCACCAACCTGATGGGGGCCAGCAAGGACTGTGCCGGCGCGGAGGTGGTGATCTCCCACTGTGAGAACATGGTGGGCGCTGGAAAGCTCAAGGAGCAGATTCTCATGGACCTGCCGGTAAAGAGCGTGGAAATCATCCCCTGCCGGGGCCTCACCAGCTTCTATGCCATGGAGAAGGGCCTGATTATTGGATATTGATGCGGATCAAGAAAGCCCTCCCTGGCGGGAATTCCCGCCAGGGAGGGCTTTTTCGTCATCGGACTGAATTCCGCAGGGTGCCGATGTTCTCGATCGCACACTCTATCACGTCGCCGGATTTGAGGAACCTGGGCGGGTCAAAGCCCATGCCCACGCCAGCTGGAGTCCCAGTGGCGATGATGGTGCCGGGCAGCAGCGTGATGCCGGAGGACAGCTCCGCGATGATGTCGGCGATGCTGGTGATCAGCAGGCGGGTATTGGAGCTCTGGCGCAGCTCCCCGTTGACCTTGGCGGAGATCGCGAGAGCCGGCGGGAAGGCAACCTCGTCGGCGGTGGTGATGCAGGGTCCCATGGGGGTGAAGCCGTCCAGACCCTTGCCGAAGTACCACTGCTTGTGGGTGGTTTGGAGCCGCCGGGCGGATACGTCGTTGACGATGGTATAGCCGAAAATATACTCGGATACCCGCTCCGCCGGGACCTTGCTGGCGGCCTTGCCGATGATAACAGCCAGCTCCACCTCATAGTCCAGCTGCTCCACCAGGCCGGGGTGGCTCTCGATCCAGCCGCCGGGGGGCACCGCCTCCGCCACGCGCTTGGAGAAGTAGACGGGAATGGCGGAGTCCTTTCGGAAAGAGTCGCCGTCATAGCGGGCAGACTCCGCCGCGTGGTCCAGGTAGTTCATGCCCAGGCAGATGATGTCCTGCCGGGGAGAAGGGATCGGGGCGAGCAGCGTGACCTGCTCCAGGGGGATGGGTTCGCCGGAGACCTGCCGTGCCGCGGCGCGGACCTGCTCCCAGGGGGCCTCGATCAGGGCCTGCATGCTGGGATAGGGTAAGGGGTAGACGGCGGTATCGCCGGCGGTCAGCACACCGGGATGAGTGCTGCCTTGATGGGAATACGTAATCAGTTTCATGATGCACCTCTTTACAATGTACAGGTGGGCAGGAGTACCTGCCCACCTGCGATCCGTTCTTTACGAGAGCAGCAGCTTGTCGTCGGCTTCGTCAGAGCCGCTGATTCCCAGCCAGACGATGTCCGGCCGGGAGCCCTTTGGACTGCAAGAGCGGGGGCAAAAGTGAATTTTGCCCCCGCCAAGGTTTTGCCTGAGGCAAAACGCTTGCACGCGCCGTGCGCGCCCCGCGCTGCGGGACCCCGGTCAGCGGCTTTACGAGAGCAGCAGCTTGTCGTCGGCTTCGTCAGAGCCGCTGACCTTGCTGAACAGCTCCAGCAGCTGGGGGACGGTCAGCTTCTTCTTCTCCTCGCCGGACACGTCAATGACGATGCGCCCCTCGTACATCATGATGAGCCGGTTGCCGTGGGCAATGGCGTCCTTCATGTTGTGGGTGATCATCAGCGTGGTCAGATGGTCCTTTGCCACCAGCCGATCCGTGGCGTCCAGCACCTTGGCGGCGGTTTTGGGGTCCAGGGCGGCGGTGTGTTCGTCCAGCAGCAGGAGCTGGGGCTTGATCAGGGTGGCCATCAGCAGCGTCAGTGCCTGCCGCTGACCGCCGGAGAGCAGGCCCACCTTGCTGGTCAACCGTTCCTCCAGCCCCAGGTCCAGGATCTTCAAGCGCTGGATATAGTCCTCCCGCTCCGTCTTGGTGATACCCCAGCGCAGGCCCCGGCTTTTGCCCCGGCGGGCGGCCAGGGCCAGGTTTTCCTCGATCTGCATGGTGGGGGCGGAGCCCAGCATCGGGTCCTGGAATACCCGGCCGATATACTTGGCCCGCTTGTGCTCCGGCAGGCGGGTGACATCCACGCCGCCCAGGGAAATGGTGCCGGCGTCCACCGGATAGGTGCCGGCCACGGTGTTCAGCAGGGTGGATTTGCCGGCGCCGTTGCCGCCGATCACCGTGCAGAAATCGCCGTCGTTCAGCGTCAGGCTGACCCCGCGCAGGGCCTGCTTCTCATTGACGGTGCCGGCGTTAAAGGTTTTCCAAACTCCCTTTACCTCAAGCATCCTGATTCCCTCCTGTCTTGACCTGAGTATCCGCGGAGGCAGGCGCTTTGACCTTGGCGCGGAAATACTTGCTCTTCCAGTAAGGCAGCGCCAGGAATACCGCCACGATCAGCGCGGTGATCAGCTTCATGTCGTCGGTGTTCAGGCCCAGCCAGATGACCACCTGGTAGACAAAGTAATAGAGGATGGCGCCGATCACCACGGCCAGCAGCTTCAGGGCGAAGTTGTGGAAGAAGCGGTCCAGAACTACCTCGCCGATGATGACGGCGGCCAGGCCGATCACAATGGCGCCCCGGCCCATGTTTACGTCCGCAAAGCCCTGATACTGGGCCAGCAGGGCGGAGGAGAGGGCCACCAGGCCGTTGGAGAGCATCAGGCCCAGCACCTTGGTGAAGTTCGTGTTGATGCCCTGGGCCCGGGACATGTTGGGGTTGGAGCCGGTGGCCCGCAGGGAGGCGCCCAGCTCCGTGCCGAAAAACCAGTACAGCAGGATGATGATGACCAGGACGAACACGCCCACCACCAGGATGGGGTTTTCCAGACTGAGGGTCCGGACATCCTGCTGCGTCACCAGCAGATCATACTGCCGGGAGCTTACCGGCCGGTTGGCCTGGCCCATGATCCGCAGGTTCACGGAGTAGAGGGCCAGCTGCGTCAGGATGCCGGCCAGGATCGCCGGAATCCCGCAAGCGGTGTGAAAGAGGCCGGTGACCAGACCCGCCAGCATGCCCGCCGCGAAAGCGCCCAGCAGGGCCAGCGGCATGGAGACGCCTGCCATGGTCAGCATGATGAAGGTGGCACCGCCGGTGGCCATGGTGCCGTCGACGGTCAGGTCGGCCACATCCAGAATCCGAAACGTGATATAGACGCCGATTGCCATGATGCCCCAGATGAGTCCCTGTGCGACAACGCCGGGCAGTGCGTTGACCAGGTGCATGATATTCAAGTGAATTCCCTCCCAATCCCCGAAATAACGGGGAGCATATAGACTTCAACAGTATAGCAAAAAGGGGCGGAAAAGGGAAGTCCTTTTCCGCCCCTTTTTGCTGTTTTTTCTGGAAATCTTACTCCGCGTCCATCTCGATGGCCGTGTAGCCCTCGGGAGGCGTCAGGCCCAGGGCCTCGCACATGTCGGGGTTGTACTTGGGCGTGAACTGCGGCGCGTATTCGATCGGCATGGTGGAGATGTCGGCGCCGTTCACCAGGATCTCGTAGGCCATCTCGCCGGTGGCATAGCCGATGTCATAGTAGCTGATGGTCAGGGTTGCCACGCCGCAGCCCTTGCAGATGCCCTCCTCACCGGCGATGATGGGCACGCCGGCGTCCAGGGCGATGTTGCCGATCAGCTCGGAATTCGTGGCAGCGGTGTTGTCCGTGGGGATGTAGAGCACATCATTGGACGAGCAGGCCGTGGTGGCCACGGCGGACAGATCGTTGGAGTCCGAGAAGGAGTACTGCGTGCAGGTGATGCCGGCCTCCTCCAGGTACTTCTGCACCTGGTCCACCTGATACTGGCTGTTGGGCTCGGCAGAGCAGTACAGCAGCCCCACATTCTGAGCCTCCGGGAACCACTCCTGGATCATGGCAGCCTGCTGATCCAGCGGCGCCAGATCGGAGGTGCCGGAGATATTCATGCCGGTGCCGGCATTGCCGTCAAATCCGTCGATGCCCAGGGCCACGCCATACTCCGTGACGGAGGTGCCCAGGATGGGGATCGTGTCCGTGGCGGACATGGCGGCCTGCAGGGCGGTGGTGCCGTTGGCCATGATCAGGTCCACGCCCTGGGAGACGAAATTGTTGACAATGGTGGTGCAGCTGTTGGTGTCGCCAGAGGCGTTCTGGGGATCAAAGGTGACGCTGTCGCCCAGCAGCTCCGTCAGGGCGTCCTGGAAGCCCTGGGTGGCCTGGTCCAGCGCCACGTGCTGCTGCTGCTGGACAATGCCGATGGTATAGGTCNTGGTATCGTCCGTGGTGGTGCCGGTATCCCCGCCGCAGGCCACCAGGCACAGCGCCATGGCGCTTGCCAGGAAGAGCGCAAGCAACTTCTTTTTCATATTCATCAATCCTCCAAGCTTTGAAATGGCGGACTGCCCCGCCGGGGCGGTCCTGTCCCCGCTCGGCCAGGTCTCTCCGCGGGAATTCTGCCGGTCCGAACGGATTACTTTTTCAATATATAACTTTAAATAGGTGAAGTCAACCGGCATATTGGACAAAAACGGGAGATAATTTTGTGCGGAGCATATAAGAACGCGGGGAAGCCTCCCCATATCCCCTCTGGAATGGAACACGAATTCATCGAATGAAATTTTTTGCGGCCTGGGGGAAAACAGTGATTGACAAGAAAAAACGGCGGTGATATAGTGGGAAAGTATTTTTGGAACGCTTTGGGCAGCGATTTGCGGCGCGGAGCCGCAGAGGCGAAAATCGAACAGACGAGCGACACCGCGGATCGCAGCTGAAAGTCCCGAAAGAGACAGGGACTTCCAGCCGCAAAATGAGTCCGGCGGTGTGTTTTTTTGCCGGAATCTGTCCGCTGAGCGCGGACGGGCCCGGAGCATGCAGCAGGTTTGACGGAGAGAGGAGCAGGAATATGTCAACCAAATTCATTTTTATCACCGGCGGCGTGGTGTCCGGCCTGGGAAAGGGCATCTGCGCGGCGTCCCTGGGACGGCTGCTGAAGCAGCGGGGCGTCCGGGTGCGCAACCAGAAGTTCGACCCCTATATCAACGTGGACCCCGGCACCATGAGCCCCTATCAGCACGGGGAGGTCTTCGTCACCGACGACGGCGCGGAGACGGACCTGGACCTGGGGCATTACGAGCGGTTCGTGGACGAGAACCTCTCCGGCAATTCCTCCATTTCCTCCGGCAAGATCTACTGGTCCGTGCTGAACCGGGAGCGCCGGGGAGACTACCTGGGCGCCACCGTCCAGATCATCCCCCATATCACCAATGAGATCAAGAGCCGGGTGTACGCCATGGCCGCCGAGGATGTGGACGTGGTGATCTCCGAGATCGGCGGCACCGTGGGCGACATCGAGTCCCAGCCCTTCCTGGAGGCCATCCGGCAGGTGGCCGCCGAGCGGCCCCACGGGGACGTGCTGTTCATCCACGTGCCCTTGATCGTGGAGGTGCCGGGCACCGGGGAGCTGAAGAGCAAGCCCACCCAGCACTCTGTCAAGGAGCTTTTGAGCCTGGGCATCCAGCCGGACATCCTGGTGTGCCGGTGCGACACCCCCATCACGGAGGACATCCGCAAGAAGATCGCCCTCTTCTGCAACGTGGAGCCGGACTGCGTGATCCAGAACGCCACGGCGGAGACCCTCTATGAGGTCCCGCTGCTGATGGCCAAGGAGGGGTTGGACGAGGTGGTCTGCCGGAAGCTGGGGCTCATCACCCATCAGCCGGACCTGCGGGAGTGGTGCGCCATGGTGAAGCGGGAGAAAGCCGCCCACAAGCGGGTGCGCATCGCCCTGGTGGGGAAGTACACCCAGCTCCATGACGCGTACCTCTCCGTGGTGGAGGCCCTGAACCACGCGGGCACCGCCAACGACGCCGTGGTGGAGATCCAGTGGGTGGACTCCGAGACCCTGACGGAGGCCAACGCGGCGGAGTGGCTGGCGGGCTGCACCGGAGTCCTGGTACCCGGCGGCTTCGGGGAGCGGGGCATCGAGGGGATGATCCAGGCGATCCAGTATGCCCGGGAGAACCAGATTCCCTTCTTTGGCATCTGCCTGGGGATGCAGATGGCGGTCATCGAGTTTGCCCGACACGTGCTGGGGTGGACGGACGCCAACTCCGCGGAGTTCTCCGAGACCACCCAGCACCCGGTGATCCACCTGATGCCGGATCAGATCAACATCACGGACAAGGGCGGTACCATGCGGCTGGGGAAGTACCCCTGCGTGCTGGCGGAGGGTACCCGGAGCCGCAGCCTGTACGGGACCGGGGAGATCTCCGAGCGGCACCGCCACCGCTTTGAGTTCAACAACGACTACCGAAAGGACATGCAGGACCAGGGCCTGGTGCTGGCGGGGCTGTCCCCCAACGGCCAGCTGGTGGAGGTCGTGGAGCTGGCGGACCATCCCTGGTTCGTGGGCGCCCAGTTCCACCCGGAGTTCAAGAGCCGCCCCGACCGGCCCCACCCGCTGTTCTACGGCTTCGTGAAAGCAGCGGTGGAGCAGATGGAGGCGCAGACCTGAGAAGGAAACCGGGCGGGGCGGCTCCTTGCCATGGGGGCGGTTGCCGCGCAGCGGCGAGCCCTCCGGCATCCCTGCGGACGCTCCGCCGGAGGCGGCGTGTCCGCCTCGACCGGCCCCACCCGCTGTTCTACGGCTTCGTCAAGGCGGCGGTGGAGCAGATGGAGACAACGACCTGAGGAGGAATTGCATGGACCATTTTGCGAAGATTGCCGCCCAGCTGGCGGCGCAGGACCTGGATGCGATCCTGCTGACGGAGGAGGCCAACCGCTTTTACGCCTCCGGCTTCCACTCCGCCGGCACCGACGGCATGGCCCTGGTGACCCGGCGGGGGAACTACTACTTCACGGACTCCCGCTACACGGAGGCGGCCTCCCGGGTGGTCCGGGACGCCGCCGTGGAGGAGGTGGGCCGGGGCAGAGGCTACCTGACGCTGATCCGGGAGGTCCTCCAGCGGGACGGCGTTGCCCGCATGGGCTTTGACGACGCGGCCATGACGGTCCGGGACTATAACCGCTACCGGGAGGGGCTGCCCTGCGAGCTGGCGCCGGCTGCGGAGCTGCTGGAAAAGTTGCGGGCCCAGAAGGACCCGGAGGAGCTGGAGACCATGATCGCCGCCCAGCGGATCGCGGAACGGGCCCTGGCGGAGGCGCTGAACGACATCCGGCCCGGCGTCACGGAGAAGGAGATCGCCGCCCGGATTCAATATCTGATGCTCCACTACGGGGCGGAGGACAAGTCCTTCGATCCCATCGTGGTGTCCGGCCCCAACGGCAGCCTGCCCCACGGGGTGCCGTCGGGCAAGCCCATCCAGGCCGGGGAGTTCGTGACCATCGACATGGGCTGCGTCTATCACGGCTACTGCTCCGACATGACACGTACGGTGGCGGTGGGCCATGTGACGGAGGAGATGGAGCAGGTCTACGACACGGTGCTGCGGGCCCAACTGGCGGGGATCGCCGCCGCCCGGGCCGGGGCCACCGGCGCGGAGGTGGACGGCGCCGCCCGCCAGGTGATCACGGACGCCGGGTACGGCCCTTACTTCGGCCACAGCTTCGGCCACGGCGTGGGGGTGGAGATCCACGAGAGCCCCAACGCCACCCCGGGCAACGACCAGCCGCTGCCGGAACGGGCGGTGATCTCCGCGGAACCGGGGATCTACCTGCC
>CAJFNE010000031.1:0-13483 GCA_904393855.1 uncultured Oscillibacter sp.
CGGAAGCGGTACGGCAGCTGCAGCGGGAAGAACAGCCTGTGCTTCTCCTGCTTCCTGATGCTCTGTCCGGAGGAGGCCGTCGACCTGGTGGTGGTCCACGAGCTGTGCCACATCCGGGAGAAGAACCACGGCCCCCGCTTCTACGCCCTGCTGGAGCACTACCTCCCGGACTACCGGGAGCGGAAAAAACTGCTGCGATAACTACGAGATAAAGGAGAGACCGTATGGAAAAGCAATCCCTCCCCGCCCTGCTGCGGGGCAATCCCTATCCCGGCCGGGGCATCCTCCTGGGCCGGAGCGCCGACGGGCAGTCCGCCGTGGCGGCCTACTTCATCATGGGCCGCAGCGAGAACTCCCGGAACCGGGTGTTCGTGGAGACGGAGGACGGCATCCGCACCCAGGCCCACGACCCCGCCAAAATGACGGACCCCAGCCTCATCATCTACCACCCGGTCCGGCAGATCGGCCGGGGGCTCATCGTCACCAACGGCGACCAGACGGACACCATCCGGGATTATCTTCTCCAGGGCCGCACCTTCCAGGAGGCCCTCCGGTCCCGGGAGTTCGAGCCGGACGGCCCCAACTACACCCCCCGTATCTCCGGCCTGCTGTCCCCGGACGGCAGCTTCCAGCTCTCCATTTTAAAGAGCGCCGACGGGGACCCGGCCTGCTGCTGCCGGTATTTCTACCTCTATGACGCGCCCCTGCCCGGCGAGGGCCGCTTCCTCCACACCTACCAGGGGGACGGGGATCCCCTGCCCTCCTTCCAGGGGGAGCCGGTGCGGGTGGCCCTGGACGCCCCCACGCCGGAGGACCTGGCCGCCGAGCTGTGGGAGGCCCTGCACCCGGAAAACAAGGTCTCCCTGTTCGTCCGGTATGTCCGCCTGGCGGACGGCGCCTGCTCCCAGGTGATCCGCAACAAGTTCGAGGCGTGACCCAAGATCAAAAGCCCGCCGCCGGAGCATTCCGGCGGCGGGCTTTTGGGTTTCGATAAAAGGGCTGTCACTCGCCCATGGGGGCGCCGCACTGGGGACAGAACTTGCTGTCGGACTTGGCACCGCAGATGGGACAGGTCTTCTCGGTGGAGGCGTCCACCGTCACGTCGGCCTCGGGAGCCTTGTTGGCAGCCTTGGCCGCCTCCAGCTCGGCGATCTTCGCCTTGGAGGTCACCACCGCCTCCACCAGGTCCCGGACGGCGTCGGGAATCTCGCCCTCATACTCGTTGACGAACCACTCGCCGATAGCGCGGTAGTTCTTGTCCATCTCCCGCTGCTCTCCGGCGATGGCCACCGTGATGCGGGTCAGCTCCGCGGCGTCTTTGGCCTTGTCCGCGGCCACAGCCGCCACGTCTTTTGCCTTTTTCGTCAGATCATCCAGAAATGCCATAGGAATATCTCCTTTCTATCTTACGGCCAGAGGCCGCTTTTGTGCTGCGGCGGTCCGTTTTTCTAGGGACAGTATAGCGCACGCCCGTCAAAAACGCAACTGCTTTCCCATTTGTTTACATATCGTTTTCAATCCAGCTCCGAGCCCGTTCCACCGCCCGCCGCCACTGGCGGTAGTCTGCGTCACAGGCCGCCTGATCTCGCTGGGGGTAAAAGACGCACTGGCTGCGGCGCAGGCTCTCCAGCTCCTCCTGACTGGTCCAGACGCCCGCCGCGAGACCCGCCAGGGCCGCCGCGCCGAAGGCGGTGGTCTCCACCTGGACCGGCCGATCCACCGGCAGGCGCAGCAGGTCCGCCTGAGTCTGCATGAGGATGTCACTAACCGAGGCGCCGCCGTCCACCCGCAGGGCGGTGATGGGGCAGGGGGCATCGGCGTTCATGGTCCGCACCAGGTCCGTCACCTGGAAAGCAATGGCGTCCAGCACCGCTCGGGCGATATGGGCACGGGTGGTGCCTCGGGTGATGCCCACGATGGTTCCCCGGGCGTACATGTCCCAGTAGGGCGCCCCCAGGCCGGTGAAGGCCGGCACCACGTACACGCCCCCGGCGGAGGGCACACTCTCCGCCAGCCGGTCGCAGTCCGGGGAGTGCTCGAAGAGCCCCAGCTCGTCCCGCAGCCACTGGATGGCGCTGCCGGCGTTGAAGACGCTGCCCTCCAGGGCGTAGGTGGTTTTCCCATTCAGCTGCCAGCCCACGGAGGTCACCAGGCCCGACTGGGATTTCACCGCCGTCTCTCCCACGTTCATCAGGGTAAAGCAGCCGGTGCCGTAGGTGTTCTTCGCCTGGCCCGATACGAAGCAGCCCTGGCCGAAGAGAGCCGCCGCCTGGTCCCCCGCGCTGCCGCAGATGGGAACCCCCTCCAGGTCCTCCAGCCCCGGCAGGCCCGGGGCGATCACGCCGTAAACCGCGCTGTTGGGCCGGGGCTGGGGCAGTAGGGACAGCGGGATGTCCAGCGCGCCGCATAGCTCCGCGTCCCACTGGAGGGTATGGATGTTGAAGAGCATGGTCCGGGAGGCATTGGAGTAGTCCGTCACATGCGCCTTGCCGCCGGTGAGGTTCCAGATCAGCCAGCTGTCCACCGTGCCGGCCAGCAGTTCCCCCCGCTCCGCCCGGGCACGGGCTCCAGGGACCGTGTCCAGCAGCCACTTGATCTTCGTGCCGGAGAAGTAGGCGTCGATCAGCAGCCCGGTTTTCTCCTGCACCGTCTCCATCCAGCCGTCGGCTTTCAGCTGGTCGCAGAGAGCGGCGGTGCGCCGGCACTGCCAGACGATGGCGTTGTGGACTGGCTCCCCCGTGAACCGATCCCACAGGATCGTGGTCTCCCGCTGGTTCGTGATGCCTAAAGCGGCGATGCGCTTGGGGTCGATGTGGGCGGCGTCCACCGCCTCCGCCAGGGCCCGGGCGGTGGTGGCCCAGATCTCCATGGGGTCATGCTCCACCCAGCCGGGCTGGGGGTAGATCTGCCGGAAGGGGTGCTGGGCCCGGGAGACGATCTCCCCCGCCCGGTTGAACAGGATCGCCCGGGAACTGGTCGTCCCCTGATCCAGCGCGGCGACATAGGTTTCCATAGGCTGCCTCCTCTGGTATTTTTTGCAGAACCGTGGTATGATGAACTCAGTATACCACAGGGAGGCCGGTTTTGCTATGGTCAGACACGAATTTACCTTTCCCTCCGCCGACAAAAAAACGCAGATTCACGCGGTGGAGTGGCGGCCGGAGGGGGAGATCCGGGCGGTGCTGCAGATCTCACACGGCGTGTCGGAGTACATCCTGCGCTACGAGCCTTTCGCCGCGTTCCTGACGGAGCGGGGCTTCGCCGTCGTCGGGCATGACCACCTGGGCCACGGCGGGTCCATCGCCCCCGGCGCGCCCCGGCTGTACTTCGGTCCCACGGGCAGCTGGAACTGGGTGGCGGAGGACCTCCACACCCGGCGGCAGCTGGCGAAAGAGCGGTTCCCCGGCATCCCCTATCTGCTGCTGGGGCACTCCATGGGCTCCTTCCTGGCCCGGACGGACCTGATCCTCCACCCTGGGGAGACGGACGGCGCCATCCTCATGGGCACCGGCCAGATGGCGCCGCTCCTCCTGGCCGCCGGACGGGCCGTGGCCGCCGTGGAGACCCGCCGGGTGGGAGAGACCCGCGTCAGCCCCCTGGTGGAGCAGCTGGCCTTCGGCGCCTACAACCGGGTATTCTCCCCTAACCGCACCTCCTATGACTGGCTCTCCCGCGATCCGGGCAACGTGGACCGCTACCTGGCGGACCCCCTGTGCGGCGGAAGCCCCACCACGGGGCTCTTCCGGGAGATGCTGGCGGGCATGGCCTTCATCGCCCGGCCGGCGGAACTGCGGCGGATGGACCCGGGCACCCCGGTGCTGTTCATCTCCGGGGACCAAGACCCGGTGGGAGACTGCGGCAAGGGGGTCCGGCGGGCCGCCGAGAGCTTCCGGCAGGCGGGTGTAAAACAGGTGGGCTGCAAGCTCTACCCGGGACTGCGCCACGAAATCCTCTGTGAGGATTGCCGGGAGCAGGTCTATCAGGACCTGCTGGACTGGATGGAGTCTGCCGTTCTCCGCCCCGTTTCCGCAAAATCCCCGTAAAATCCCGCTTCCCCGCTTGTGGCGGGCGGCATCTGGTGTTATAATGTCTCATCCCTATTTCCAGTCCCCCCGCGGGAGAGAGGAGCTCTCATGGCCAAATTCGTACCAGCCTATACCGGAACCCTCCGGAACCATTCCCTGACGCTGCCCACCTGTATCAGCGAGTGCAGCGGCATCCGCATCTTTGGCCGCCGGATCAAATCCCTGGCTTTCTCCACGGATGTGGCGATCATCAAGAACATCAACGCCGACGCCATCATCGCCGTCTACCCCTTCACTCCCCAGCCGGTGGTGTCCCAGGCCATTATCAGCGTCTCCGACGTGCCGGTATTCGCGGGCGTGGGCGGCGGCATCACCACCGGCGCCCGGGCAGTCCGTCTGGCGGTCCAGGCGGAGCATCAGGGCGCCTACGGGGTCGTGCTGAACTCCCCCACCCCCAACGAGGTCATTCGGGAGATCAAGGACATCGTGGATATCCCCGTGGTCATCACGGTGGTCTCCGCCCACACGGATATCCGCGGCCGCCTGGCCGCCGGGGCGGACATCCTGAATGTCTCCGGCGCCGCCGCCACGCCGGAGATCGTGGAGGAGATCCGCCGGGACTTCCCGGAGCTGCCCATCATCGCAACCGGCGGCCCCACGGAGGATAGCATTCTCCGCACCATCCGGGCCGGGGCCAACGCCATCACCTACACACCCCCCTCCAACGGGGAGCTGTTCTCCCGGCTCATGGAGAAGTACCGGGAAAACGCCTGAATCCAGCTCACAGGAGGCCGCCTCGAAACGAGGCGGCCTCCTGCTCGTTATCCCAGCCAGCTGAGAATCCGTCCGGCCTCCAGCGCCGCCAGGGTCCGCACGCCGTCAAAGTCCACATAGGGGTTGTAGACCGACTCCAGCCGGTCGTGGTTGGCCTTGGCTTCCCGCAGGGCGGCCACGCCCTCCTCCCGCAGCAGGGCGGCCATCCGGGTCTGGAACCGCAGGCGGGCCTTGTTCTCCGGCTCCGTCATGGCGTCCAGCCGGACCCGACGGTAGGGCTTTCTGCCGTAGTCCATGCCGGGCCGGGAGGTGACGAAAGCCAGCCCCAGGCCGGGGATCAGCAGGTGCTCCAGCCGGTCCGGCTCCTCCGGCGCCATGCAGGCGATGGTGTCCCAGCCCCGCTCCGCCGCCGCGCCATGGATCGCCGCCAGGCTCTCCCCCGCCAGCTCCCAGCTGTCCGCGAACTCATAGACCCGGGGGCACAGGGCCTCCACGCTGTCGAACCGCCAGATATAGCCCTTGTGGGTGATGCTGCCAAGAAACCGCCGGGTGGTCTTTCCTGTCTGCTTCCCCGACTCCCGCAGCTCCCGCTGAATGATCCCCCGGACCCGCCGGCGGGCCCGGTCCGCGTCAAAGGCCTTCCCCACGGCCGTTACCGCGTCCAATTCCACCTGCCGGGCGGCTTTCAGGCTGTGATAGGCCCTGACGTAGGCCGCCTGATAAGCGTGGGTGTAGGTCTTGACCGCCTCGGCGTCCGTCTTGGCGGCGGAGAGGTCATAGAACCGGCCCAGATCCACATAGCGGTCCACCGCCGCCGGATAGCGAGGCTCCAGCACATGGGGGCTGGTGCCGTCCACCACGGCGCAGCGCACCTCCGGCAGCACCACCCCATCCAGGGAATCCGGGTCCCCGGAGCACCAGAGGTACTCCACCGGGGTCCCCGTCTGCTCCAGGGTCCGCCCGATCTCCCGCATGAAGGTGTTCTTCCCCACGCCGGGGCCGCCCTTGAGAATCATAAGGTCGTATGTAGCCTCCAAATCCACGATCTCGTGAAACAGATTCCGAAAGCCGTCGCCGCTGTTGGCGCCGGCGAAAAAGTTTACGGTCCGTGCCATAGCCGTCCCCTCCCAATTGAAATTCAATCCAGCGTATGCGGCGCCCCCTTGCCCTGTCAGCATTTTCAGCCCGTCCTGAAAAATTCGGAAAAATTTTTGGTGAAATTTCTCGAAGAATCTGTTATGATATAAGTATCTGTCATACGGCACGCCGGATTTCGGCTCTAAAGCGCACCTCCGGCAGGAAGCCGGCCTGATATTCGATCAACCCGGCGTGCCGGCGGCGCGCCGCAAAGGAGCATGGCATGGACGATTACACCCCGATTCTCACCCCGGAAGAACGGACGGCCCGCCGGGCCCAGCGGGCCGCGGCGCGGCGCAGGAAGCAGCGCCTCCGGCGCCGGCGGATGCTGCTGCGGGCCCTGCCGGCGGGGGCCCTGGGACTGGTCCTGGTGGTCACACTGACCGTCTGGGGCCAGGGCCAGTCGGCGGATGGACTGGAGGCCCATGCGGCGGACAGCGCCTCCCTGCAGACCGAGGTGTTGAGGAAAGCCGCCCCTCCAGAGGTCGAAACGCTTTTCCACCCTGAGGAGACCGCGGATACCGTCCAGTTGGGTGAGGAAATCTACAGCAGCTATGCCGTCCTGATCGACCTCCAAACCGGCGCGATTCTGGCGGAGAAGGAGCCTGACGCGGTCATCAGTCCCGCTTCCATGACCAAGGTGCTGACCCTCCTGGTGGCGGCAGAGCTTCTGGACGAATCGGATCTGGACGACACGTTCACCATCACCATCGACATCACGGATTACTGCTATGTCAACGGCTGCAGCGTGGTGGGGCTGGACGTGGACGAGACCGTCCCCGTCCGGGAGCTGCTGTACGGCACCATCCTCCCCTCCGGCGCGGACGCCGCCCTGGGCCTGGCCATCTACACCGCCGGGTCCCACGAGGCCTTTGTGGAGCTGATGAACGAGAAGCTGGAGGAGTTGGGCATCTCGGACACCGCCCACTTCACCAACTGCGTGGGGCTTTATGATGAGGACCACCACTGCACCGTCACGGATATGGCCGTGATCCTCAAGGCCGCCATGGAGAATGATCTGTGCCGGGAGGTCCTCTCCGCCCACACCTACGAGACCGCCCCCACCCCCCAGCATCCGGAGGGACAGGTGCTCTCCAACTGGTTCCTGCGCAAGATCGAGGACCACGACACGGAGCAGGCCGTCCGGGCGGTGGGCGCCAAGACGGGCTATGTGGCCCAGTCCGGCAACTGCGCCGCCAGCTGGGGCGAGGACGCCGACGGCAACGCCTATCTCTGCGTCACCGGCAACGCCGGCAGCAGCTGGCAGGCCATCTTTGACCACGCGGCGCTGTACAGGGATTACTGTGAATAAGAAGAACCGGGCGTTCCCTTTGGGAACGCCCGGTCCTCTTTGATGGACTTGTCACAGGAATACCGCGTTTTCCTTGGGCTCCGTGAAATGCTGCTCCAGCATCTCCACATGGCTCAGGAATGCGGGGTCGTCAAAGTACTTGGCGTGCTTCGTGCACTTGCGGACGCAGCACTGGCATTTGATGCAGGTGCCCGGTACCTCCGCCACATTCCGCGGATCGATGGCCCCCATGGGACACAGGCGGGCGCAGGCGCCGCAGTAGGTGCACTTCCCCAGGTCCGTCTGGGGCTTGGCCTGGAGGAACTTCACCGGCTGGCCGTCCGCCCCCTTGGGTATGTAGTAGGCGGCGTCCGGGTCTCCCGGCACTGTCACCAGGGCATCGTCTCCCGCCTGGATCTTGCGGGCGACCTTTCCGGCAAACTCCCGCATCTGCCGCTGGTCATCCCAGTCGGGGCGCCCCTCCCCCAGCAGGTCTGTAAAGGCGTGCCGCCCCACAAAGGCCCCCGCCGCCACGGGGCGGAAGCCGTCCGACTCCAGCACCGCCCGCAGCTCCGCCAGGGAGTTGTCATAGCTGCGGTTCCCAAACAGCACCACCGCCACGGCCCTCGCGTCGCCGCCCCGAAGAGCCCGCCGGAAATCCGGCAGAATCTTGTTGGGCAGCTTGCCCGCGTAGGTGGGGGAGCCCACGACTACCAAGTCCTCCGCTGTAAAGGCGTAGTCCTTGGCCCGCTCCGCCGGGCGGGTGAAAGGAATCCGCTCCAGCGGCAGCTCCAGCCGGGCCGCCAGCTCCTCGGCAATGGTGTTCACCGCCTTGTCCGTGGTTCCCGTGGCGCTGTAATACAGCGCCCAGACTCTCTTGATCTCCATCGTCCGCTCCTCCTTTTGCGGCAACAGGCGCCTGGAAATCCGGGCGCCTGTTGCTGATTCACAGTGAAAAATCCGTCTCGCTCAGATTGTCGGTGTCCAGCGCCGCCGGGCGGGGGGGTACCCGCTTGAGCGGGTCGTACTGGAAGGCCCTGCAGGCGTGCTCCACCGGCACGATGCCCCGCTTGACACAGGCCACCTCCCGATCGTTGATTTGCTGGCCCCGCCGGCAGTAGGCGCACCGGGGGTCGATATTCTTGCGAAACAGCATGGGGCTCCTCCTCTCCTCCGTCTTACAGGCAGTACAGCTTGATGGCGCCGTCCTCCTCCGTGGCCCGGATCTGGGTCACCGGGTGCTCGTAGCTGTCGATGATCTCCGTGGCCATGGGGTCTTCCAGCTCTTTCTGGATGGTCCGCCGGAGGTTCCGGGCGCCGTAGGTCCGGGAGTAGGACTTCTTTGTCAGAAGTGCCACCAGCGCGTCGTCATAGGTAAAGGTGATGCCTTTCTCCGCCAGGGAAGCCGCCAGCTCCTTCAGCATGATGCGGGCGATGCCCTGGAAGTTCTCCTCGCTGAGGCGATTGAAAGTGATCACCGCGTCCACCCGGTTGATGAACTCCGGCCGCAGGAACTGCTGCAGGGCTTTCATAGCCCGGTCGCTGTCCTGCTCCCGCTGGGTGCGGTCAAAGCCCACGGTGCCCTCCTTGGTAGCGCTGCCGGCGTTGGAGGTCATGACGATAATGGTGTTCTCAAAGTTCACTTTCCGACCGTGGGCGTCGGTGATCTCGCCGTCGTCCAGAATCTGCAGCAGCACGTTCAGCACGTCGGGGTGGGCTTTCTCGATCTCGTCAAAGAGCACCACGGCGTAGGGCTTGCGGCGGATCTTCTCCGTCAGCTGGCCCGCCTCGTCGTAGCCCACGTAGCCCGGCGGGGAGCCCACGATCCGGGACACGGAGTGCTTCTCCATGAACTCGGACATGTCCAGCCGGATCAGGGCGTCCGGCGTGTTGAACATGTCGATGGCCAGCTGCTTGACCAGCTCCGTCTTGCCCACGCCGGTGGGGCCCACGAAGATGAAGCTGACGGGCTTGTGCTTGGGGCTGATACCCACCCGGTTGCGCCGCACGGCGGCGGACACGGCCTCGATGGCCTCGTCCTGGCCGATGATATGCTGTTTGAGGCGGTCTTCCAGCTGACTCAGGCGCTGGAACTCCTGCTCCCGAATTTTGGCGGCGGGAATTTTGGTCCACAGCTCGATGACATGGGCCAGGTTGTCCATGCTCAGCTGGGGGTCCCCCTTCTCCAGCAGGGCGTTCAGCTCCGTGTTCAGCTGCAGCTCCCGGCTCTTCAGGAAAGCCATCCGCTCATAGTCGGGCTCCTTGCCCTCCTGGTTGGCCTGCTCCTCCAGCAGGGTCCGCTCCTTCTCGTAGTCGTCCAGCTCCCGCTGAATCTCCATCCGCCGGGAGATGTCCGGGTCCTTCAGATTCAGGTCGGAGCAGGCCTCGTCGATCAGATCGATGGCCTTGTCCGGCAGGAAGCGGTCCGTGATGTAGCGCTCGGAGAGCAGCACCGCCTGGCGGAGAATCCCGTCGGAGATCTTCACCCCGTGGAACTTCTCATAGTTGGGGGCCAGGCCCTTGAGGATCTTGATGGAGTCCTCGATGGAGGGCTCGTTCACTGTCACCGGCTGGAACCGCCGCTCCAGGGCGGTGTCCTTCTCGATGGACTTGCGGTACTCGTTGAAGGTGGTGGCGCCGATCACCTGGATCTCTCCCCGGGAGAGGGCGGGCTTTAAGATATTGGCGGCGTTCATGCTGCCCTCGGCGTCGCCGGCGCCGGCAATGTTGTGGATCTCGTCGATCATGAGGATGATGTTCCCCAGGCGCTTCACCTCGTCGATGAGGCCTTTCATCCGGCTCTCAAACTGCCCCCGGAACTGGGTACCGGCCACCAGGGCCGTCAGATCCAGCAGGTGAACCTCCTTGTCCCGCAGCTTGAAAGGGACGTCGCCGTTCACGATCCGCTGGGCCAGCCCCTCGGCGATGGCGGTCTTGCCAACGCCGGGCTCGCCGATCAGGCAGGGGTTGTTCTTCT
The DNA here is from genome assembly GCA_904393855.1 of uncultured Oscillibacter sp. GTDB lineage: Bacteria > Bacillota > Clostridia > Oscillospirales > Oscillospiraceae > Oscillibacter. The sequence goes on from CAJFNE010000031.1 coordinate 10,205, forward strand.
GGCGGCGGTTGAGGATCTGGATGACCCGCTCGATTTCCTCCTCCCGGCCGATGACCGGGTCCAGCTTGCCGTCCGCGGCCTTTTGGGTCAGGGAGATGCAGTAGTTCTCCAGATACTTCCGCTTCCCGTTCTTGTTCTCTTTCTTCTCCCGGCGCTCCCGCTGTTGGCCGCCCTCCTCGGCGCTCTCCTCCTTGGACACGTCCCCGCCGGAGAACAGCCGGTTCAGGAAGGGGAACGTGGCGGTCTTGCCCTCTTCCTCCTCCCCGTCGGTCTCATCCCCGCCGGGCAGGTCCTCCACGTTCTCCACGCCGTTCATGGCCTGGAGCATTTCATTGTTCAGGGTATCCAGATCCTCGTCGGAGATCCCCATGCGCTTCATCATGTCGTCCACCTGGGGCAGTCCCAGCTCCTTGGCGCACTTCAGGCACAGGCCCTCGTTCACGGTCTGGTTCCCATCCATTTTGGAGATGAACACCACCGCGACATTCTTCTTACATCTTGAGCATAATGTAGGCTGCATCTTGTACCTCCCGAATCTTCAGCGGCCTTCCGCCGCCGAAAGCGCCCTCACCGTCTCAGGACAGCCAGGCCGCGAATCTATGTAGAATAAGGCTGTCCTCCAGGGACACGCCCAGATGCTGCAAAACCAGCGTCAAAACCAGCAGCACAGCCAGCCCCTCCAGCAGGCCCACCAGAGCGCCGCCCACGGCGTTGGCCCCGTGGAGCACCGGCAGCTTCAGCGCCAGGTCCAGGAACTTTGCCAGCAGGCGCAGCAAAATCAGCAGCACCGCGAAAGCCAGCAGGAACAGCACACCGTAGAGGATCGGCTCCGTCACGCACTCCGCTACCGCAGTCAGCAGGGAGACGCCGGTGTCCCGCACAGCCTCCCGGGCCTGCTCCGCCAGGGTCTCCAAGCGGTCCTCGCCCACGCCCAGCAGTCCCAGCAAATCCTCTGCGCCGAAGTCCTCCTCCGGCATCTGGTCCGGCTGATCCTCCGGGGACTCCAGCGCCTCGTCCAGCTGCGCTTCTATGCGCTGTTCGATCACGGGACGCACCAATTCCACTGCGGGCCGGGTCAGCGTCTCCGCCGCCACCCGCGCCCCGGCAATGGCCAGTACGATCACCAGGAGTCCCGCCAGGGCCCGGAATAAGCCCCGCCGGGCGCCATATATGGCAAACCCCAGCAAAATGGCCGCCGCAACGATGTCTATTATAGCAGGTGTCGCCACGATTTCCTACCTTTCCGCATGTAAACGTTTTGTGAATTCCCCCCTTAATTTCTGGGGATCAAGGCAAAAAGAGGCTGGCATACTCCATGGACAGCAGCAGCGCCGATCCATCCGTGCGCATCAGCACGTCGGAGGCGTAGTCCGTCCCCTCCAAAACTGCGTACTCCTGCAGATCGGAGTTGTAGATCACCAGGCTGTCCGTATACAGCACCGCCAGGTACCGGCCGGCGGCGGAGATGCTCAGCACCTCCCGGTTCACGTCCAGGGAGGCGATCTCCTCCCCGTCCTCCCCCACCGTCACCAGGCGGCCCACGCTGCCGGAGCGGTAGCGGTTCAGAAGCAGGGCGGCAAAGCCGTCCCCGTTCAGGTCATAGCCCCGCAGGTAGTCCCCCTGATAGCTGTAAGTGGCCTCCACCTCACCGTCCACGCCGGCAAAGGTCAGGCAGGTATCCGACACGGTGACCAGCCGGTTCCCCCACGACGTGACCGCCGCCACCAGGCCGTCCGTCACGTCGTAGTCCGCGGCGGGCTCCTCCTCGTCCAGCCGGTAGATCACCAGGTTGCTGACAAACGTCCCCGCCTCCTGGCCCAGGGTCACCGCCGCCAGGTGGGAATCCCCCACCACGCAGGCGTCCGTCACGAACCGCTGGGAGGCGTTGAACTCGAAGATCAAATCCAAATCCGCGTCGTAGACGGAGACGCAGCCCTTGCTGGTCTGCCGCTGGGCCGTCACCGCCAGGTATCCGTCCTCGTTGAGGTTGGCCGCGATGAACGGCTCCCCCGTGTTGGCGGTCAGGTGCAGCAGCTCCCCGTCCTGATCCAACACATACAGCTCCGAGCCGCCCACATCATAGGCCACCGCCCGGTCGCCGCTCTGCGCCAGGGCCGGCGAGGCCATGCTCACCGCCGTGGACCAGACCTCCTCCCCGTCCCGGTCCAGGATGGAGAGTCCGGTGTTGGACAGCACCACCAGCCGCTCCCCCAGCGCCGCGAAGCGGTTGTTGGAGGAAGCGTCATAGCGGTAGACCGCCGGGTCCTCCTCCGTCTGCCCCTGGTAGCTGAAAAAGCGCCGCAGGACGTCAAAGCCGGTGCCGTCCCGATAGGCCGCCGCCAGCACCACCGCCAGCACTACCGCCAGGATCAGGAAGAAGCGCAGAAACCGCCGGGGGCCCCGGGACTTCTTCTCCGCCTCCGCCTCGCCGTCGTCGTCATTCCAGATGTCATGGGTTTGTTCCGCCATTGAGCCGTTCATCCTCATACCAAAGTCTTGTCAGGTACAGTCCGCCCGGGGGGACCGTGGGGCCCGCCAGGGAGCGGTCCCGGCTCTCCAGGATGCCGGGGATATCCTCCGGGCGGAATTTTCCCTCCGCCGCGTAGAGTACGGTGCCGGTGATGGCCCGTACCATGTTATACAGGAAGCCGTCCGCGCAGACCCGAAGCTCCAGCAGTTCCCCGCTGCGCTCCACGCTGCACCAGTAGATGGTGCGGACGGTGGTTTTCGTCTCCGTCCCCACATTGCGGACCGCCGCGAAGTCGTGGGTCCCCACGAACATATGGGCTGCCCGGTTCAGATACGCCTCATCCAGCCGTTTCGGGTAGAAGTAGGCCCGATTCACGTAAAAGGGATTTTTGATGCGGGCGTTATAAATGCGGTAGGTATATTCCTTCTTCAGGCAGGAGTTGATGGCGTTGAAGTCCTCCGCCACCTCCAGGGCGTCCTGCACGACGATATCCTCCGGCGTGTGGGTGTTGATGGCAAAGGGCAACCGCTCCACGGGGATGCGGGACTCCGTCCAGAAGTTCGCCACGTAGTACTCCGCGTGGACGCCGGCGTCCGTCCGGCCGCAGCCGGTCAGCTGCACCGGGCCGCCGCACACCGCGGCAATGGCCTTTTCCAGGGTCCCGCAGACGGTGACGGCGTTCTTCTGCACCTGCCAGCCGTGGTAGGCGGTGCCGTTATACATGAGTTTTAGGGCGATGTTACGCATAAGCTCTCCTTTGGCGGTTTCACCGCCTGGGGTGCGGTGATCACCGGGGGATTCCACCCCCC
>CAJFNE010000031.1:13569-17667 GCA_904393855.1 uncultured Oscillibacter sp.
GCGCGGAGCGCGTACCTCCGGCCGCCGGCGGGGGAAGGGTGGCCGTTCCTCGCGGCAGTCAGGGACGGAAACGCGTTTCCCTTGGGGTTGACCAAGCCCGGGGTAGTCCCGGATACCTTTCCCTTCTCTTTCCGCTGGCGCTCCCCCGGCGATCAGCGGTTGACGTCCGGGTTATCGGTGCGGCCTAAGAGGTAGTCCACGGAGCAGTCCAGGTAGTCGGCGATTTTTGCAATCGCCTCCAGGCGGGGATAAAACCCGCCGGCCTGCATAGAGGACAGGGTATTCACACTCAACCCACAGTCGGCCAGCATCTTCCCAACCGCAATCTTTTTTGACTTTGCCAATGCCTTGATGAGATTGGCAACTTCCTGTGAAGTATGGATAGTACCCCCTCCTCTCTTTCTGACGTTTCCAAAATTCACAAGAACTTATGAAAAATATATTGATTTTCACAACTTCTTGTGATTTAATAGAGTTACTGATCAGTACCCTTAAAAATACCACAAAAAGGACGTCAGGGCAACGTACCTGCTAAGGAGGAATTTTGATGGAATCCCTACTGGAAAAACTGTTTGACACCTACGGCGACACAGTTCTGCGGGAGCAGGGCGTATACAGTGAGGCGAAGATTCTCGCGGCGCTGGATGAAATGCCCCTGGACCGGAGCACCAAAATCGACATCTGCGACCTGTTCTCCAACCACTACTTCCGCTGGTCCACAGCGGCGTTCTCCGTAGGCCTCCACCTGGGCCTCTCCCTCATCGCCGAACTCTACGCCCCCAAAAATCTCTGATCCACCCCTCCCCGCCAAGCCAGCGCCAGCGGAAAGAGGAAGAAACGGTATCCGGAACCTCCCGGAGGTCTCCGCCAAACTCCTACCCGCGGGCAGGGGGATTTTCAACCACCCCAGGTCCGGCGTGTGCCGGTAGGAGACTCCCCGGGCTTCGTCGGAACCGATTCAAAACAGCCCCCGTACTTAAGCCAACTTGCGCGAACGCGCAAGTTCGGCGCCCAGCGATTTTTTCTCTTGGACCGTCCACGGCCCGTTCTCTTTTTGTCAAGAACAAAAAGAGAATGGGGGGTGGATTGCCAGACTAGCAACCTAGTTCATTCTCCCGTCCAATGGGACGGATTCTCCCGGGCGACCACAGGTCGCCCCTACATCCGCGCCGCAAAGCGGCGTATTGACCAGCCATCAGCATGGCCGTCCCCACGCATCCGCCCGAACAGGTCTGTCAGCTTGACAATCTCAAATCCCAAACTGCCGCAGCACCAGCACCACCGCCAAAATCACGACGCCGCCCGCCAGGGCGATATAATCCCGCCGCTGGTAGCGCAATACATGGAGCTTCGTCCGCCCCTCGCCGCCGTGGTAACAGCGGCACTCCATGGCCGTGGCCAGCTCCTCCGCCCGGCGCAGGGCGCTGACGAACAGCGGCACCAGGATGGGCAGCATGGCCCTGGCCTTCTGGATCAGGTTGCCGCTCTCAAAGTCCGCGCCCCGGGCCTTCTGGGCGGACATGATCTTGTCCGTCTCCTCGATCAGGGTGGGGATGAACCGCAGGGCAATGGACATGATCATGGCCAGCTCGTGGACCGGCACATGGAGCTTCTTCATCCAGTTCAGCAGCTGCTCCAGGCCATCCGTCAGGCTGATGGGGCTGGTGGTGTAGGTCATCAGGAAGGTACCCATGATCAGCAGCATGATCCGCAGCACCATGAAGAAGGCGTTGCGCAGGCCGGCGTAGGACACATGCAGCACGCCCCACTCGAATAGGTAGGGCTCCCCGCTGGTGAAGAACAGGTTCAGCACCAGGGTGAAAATCAGGATGAACAGCACCGGCTTCAGCCCCCGCACCAGCTGGCGGAAGCCCACCTTGGAGATCCGGACGCAGACCGCCAGGGTCAGGGCCATGACGCCGTAGCTGACCAGGCCCGTGGCGCAGAACAGCGCCACAATGTACAGCACCACCAGCAGAATCTTGGTCCGGGGGTCCAGCCGGTGGGCCAGGGTATTTCCGGGGAAGTACTGCCCCAGGGTGATATCCTTCAGCATGGCGCGCCCCCTTTCCGCAGGGCCAGCAGCTGCCGCTCCAGGGCCTCCACCGTGTAAACGGCGGGGTCCACGTCCAGCCCCCGCGCCCGGAGGGCCATGGCCACCCGGGTGATCTGAGGCACGTCCAGTCCGGCGGAGATCAGCTCCTCGCCCCGGGCAAAGACCTCCGCCGGGGCGCCGCTCATGAGGATATGGGCATCCTTCAGCACCAGGATGCGGTCCACGTTCTGGGCGATCTCGTCCATGCTGTGGCTCACCAGGATAATGGTGTTGCCCTTGTTGCGGTGGTAGTCCCGGATGTTGGCCATCAGGTTCTCCCGGCCCGCCGGGTCCAGGCCCGCCGTGGGCTCGTCCAGGATCAGCACCTCCGGCTCCATGGCCAGCACGCCGGCCAGAGCCACCCGGCGCTTCTGGCCGCCGGAGAGCTCAAAGGGGGACTTTTCCAGCTGGTCGTCCCGGACCCCCACCAGACGGGCGGACTCCCGGACGCAGTGGTCCAGCTCCTCCCCGGTTTTTCCCTGGTTGGTGGGGCCGAAAGCGATGTCCTTGTAGACGGTCTCCTCAAAGAGCTGATACTCCGGATACTGGAACACCAGCCCCACCCGGAACCGCACGTCCCGGATCTTTTTGGGCTCCGCCCAGATGTCCCTGCCCCCCAGGAGGATCTGCCCCTCCGTGGGCTTGAGCAGCCCGTTCAAATGCTGGATCAGGGTGGACTTTCCCGAGCCAGTGTGCCCGATGATGCCCAGGAACTCCCCCTCATACACCTCAAAGCTCATGTCCTCCACCGCGCTGCGCTGGAAAGGCGTCCCAATCCCGTAGGTATGGGTGAGGTGTTGAATTTCTAAAATCGGTTTCACCGCAGTCCCGTTCCTCCCAGTCAGTTTATCCCAGCGCCGCGCAGATGGCGGCGGCACAGGCCTCCACGGTCAGGGCGTCCAGAGGGACGTCCACGCCGTCCCGGCGCAGGCGGTCCAGCAGGTCCACCGTGTCCGGCACCGTCAGCCCCATGTCCCGCAGCCGCTCCACCTGGGAGAACACTGCCTGGGGCGTGCCGTCCATGGCCACGCGGCCGTCGTTCATGACGATAACCCGGTCCGCCTCCTCCGCCTCGTTCATGTGGTGGGTGATGAGCACCACAGTGATGCCCTTTTCCCGGTTCAGCCGGTGGATGGTGGAGAGCACCTCCTGCCGCCCGATGGGGTCCAGCATGGCGGTGGCCTCGTCCAGCACGATGCATGCCGGCTCCATGGCGATGACGCCGGCGATGGCCACCCGCTGCTTCTGGCCGCCGGAGAGCAGATGGGGCGCGTGGGTGACGAACTGGCTCATCCGCACAGCGGCCAGAGCGTCGTCCACCCGCTTTCGGATCTCCTCCGTGGGGACCCCCAGGTTCTCCGGGGCGAAAGCCACGTCCTCCTCCACCACATTGGCCACGATCTGGTTGTCCGGGTTCTGGAACACCATGCCCACGGTCCGGCGGATGTCCAGCAGCAAGCTCTCGTCCCGGGTGTCCATCCCCTCCACCAGCACCTGCCCGTCCGTGGGCAGCAGCACGGCGTTAAAGGTCTTGGCCAGGGTGGACTTGCCGGAGCCGTTGTGCCCCAGCACGGCCACGAAGGAGCCCTCTTCGATCTCCAGGCTCACCCCATCCAGCACCACCGGGGCCACGCCCTCGGCGGTGGTGTAGGAGAAGCGGAGCTCGTCCGTTCTGATGATGCTGTTCATGATAGGTATAGCCGCCTTTCCGAGCCGGGTCAGAGATCCGCCACCCACCGGCCGGTGGAGCCGGCGGGAAGGGCCAGGCCGGTATGGGAGACGGGGAGGCCCAGCTCGCCGCTGACGGTATGGCCGCCGTGCTGCCGGGTGACCACAGACTCTAAGATATAGGTGAGCACCGAGGGGGCGAGCCCCGTGGTGTAGGAGTTGATGAGGAAGAACAGGGGCTGGGGGGAGAGGACCTGGGCCACCAGCTCTACGAAGGGCCATAGGCTCTCCTCCAGCTTCCACACCTCGCCGGAGGGCCCCCGGCCGTAAGAGGG
>CAJFNE010000032.1 GCA_904393855.1 uncultured Oscillibacter sp.
AAAATCCCTGGAATCGTTGCGGTTCCAGGGATTTTTCTGTCTTTTTGGCAAGCATGTTTGCAGGTATCTGAGCGGATTGGAGCGGAGCATGGGCATCGGTGGAACTGGGTCCAGGGAGGGCGGCATAGAATGCTGGGGGGATGATTCCCCAGAAGGAGGTAACACGATGGGTGTTACAAATTCCAACAAGGTCATCAGTCTGGACCGGATCAGCTGCGATGGGTCCCTGCGCGTGACGCTGGCCCTGACGGCCGCTCCAGACATTGTCACGAATCCCACGGACATTGTGCTGGAGCTGGACCGCTCCGGCAGCATGGCCGGGGAGCCGCTAGCCAGCATGAAGACCGGCGCCAAAACCTTTATTGATATCATCGAGGAGGCCACGGACGGCGTGCAGGACGGGCAGATCGGCTCCGGCAGCCGGATCGGGATTGTCAGCTTCGCCAGTACGGCGGCTGCCGATACGCAGCTGATCACCTCCGTCGACACGCTGAAAGACGCCGTGGACGGCCTGACCTCCGGAGGCAGCACGAATCACGCGGACGCCTTTACCAAGGCGATCCAGTTGTTTGACCCCGCCTCCAGCAACGCGAAAGTAATCGTCCTGTTCACGGACGGCAACACCACCACGGGTGAGCCGCCGGCCCCAGTGGCCGCGGAGGCCAGGGCCCAGGGAATCATCATCTACTGTATTGGACTGGTCGGCACGGACGGCGTAGATGTGAATACCCTGAATGAATGGGCCACGGACCCGGACGCGTCCCATGTGGCGATTACACCGGATGCGGCGGATCTGGAGGCGCTGTTCGCCGAACTGGCAGCGAACATCTCCAACCCCGGCGCTACCAATATTGAGATCAATGAGATCGTCACCTCCGATTTTGTGATCACCAGCGTCACCGCGCCCACCAAGGGCACCGCATCCCTGCTGGACTCCCGGTCCCTGCGGTGGACCATCCCGCAGCTGGGTGTAACGGCCAGCGAGAGCGCCGTCCTGGAGTTCTTGATCCGCCATGTATCCCAGACTCCCGGCATGAAATTGGTCAATCAATCCATCACCTATTCCGATACGGAGGGGAATGTGGTATCTTTCCCGGAGCCGACGGTTGCGGTGGAGTGTGATATTGTGGTAAGCCCGGAGGAGTGCCCCGTCCCGGTGGACCTGCATGTGGAGGGATGCTCGGATGCCGTTGTAGTGGATCTGGGAGACATCGATCTGGAGTCCCAGGGAAGAATCATTCAGGTGGATGTGACGATCCGAAATGTCTGTCCCGGCAAGCGTGTGGCCCTGGCGGCTATCCTGACCGAGGTGGACGGGAACGGAGTCGAGTACCAGCGGGGCATGAAAGCCATGACGATTCCCGCGCACAACGCCTCATCCTGCCGGGATGTGCTGGTCCGGTGCATCAAATTCGTGGTACCCGAGGACCTCAGCGTCTCGGGCGGCGCCATGTGCAGCCAGCGGAATTTCAAGGTTCGATTCCTGGCGCATCATATCGACACGGACTTTCGCTGCTGTGAATCCCTTGTGACCCTCTGAAAACCTGGGACCCACCGCCCATACGGGCGGTGGTACATAGGCAAAAGGAAGTCAGCCCCGCCGGCAGGGCGGAGGCTGCTTTTTTGAGCCCGGCCTTCCTCTGACCCGACGGCATATGGGACAAGCCCTCAAGACGGTGACGGGAGCACCGCCCTGAGGGCTTTCTTTTGACTAAAGAGGGGGGAGACCGGCGCCGGTTCAAGCGCCATGCCGCACCCACTCCGATAACCAGCTTTGCATGTCCCGTCAGCGGGATGGTCATGGTCAGGCCTGGCAGCAGGATCTGCCAGAGAGACTCCGCCAGCAGGCTCCGCGGATGATCCATCAACTGTCTCCCTTTTTCCCGTGGGGGAAGCTTCATTGACAGATTCAGGATTAGCTGACGGCGTCTTGATTACAAATATTTCTATCTATCCGGTAAAGATAGAAAAACTACGGAATCATGACGCTTTCTCTTTGGGAGAGGAAATGCAGCTGGATAGCCGGTGGGATTTACAGGAACACGCCATTGTTCACAGGATTCCACAGCGCACACTATATACAAAATACGAATCATCCATCAAAAAGGATCCGCGGGGGATTGGCTGCCGCAGGGAAATAATTCTTGTCCAAATCAGATGCTTCGACAGCATTTGCCCTGGAAGGTGAGCTATCCTCTTCCTATATGTACCTCGCTTTCCGTGGACAAGCCGCCGCAAAGTCCTTAAGTGCCGTGGGGACGAGCGAAGTGCAGACTGCGCCGCGCGGAAGCGCCGCAGGGTCAGCCCATCGGCGCTGATGTGCGGCTGATATGGAAATCAGCCGCGCGTACGGGGGAAAAGATCGAAGTATGAGGTGAATCGGTATGAAAGCGCATGGGTCCAAAGGGAGACGGCTGCTCAGCCTGGGAATGACGATCCTACTGGCAATCACTCTGCTGCCGGGACAGGCCATATCAGCGGCAGCGGACATGCTGTCCGGCGGCGGTGCGGATATCCGGGTATCCTGGGAGTCGGAGAAAGACCGCTTCGCCCCAGAGGAGACGGCGGAGACTGTGCTCCGGGTGGAGGTGAGCGGAGAGGCGGCGGTACGCGTGGAGAGCGTCACCGTCCGCGTGGCTCTATCCTCCCAAGAGGCGGCCGCTCTCTCAGAGGACGGTAACGCCGTATGGTCCGGGGAGGGTGAGGAGCCTGTTCTGACGTTCGATATCCCCATCCCGGATGACGGTGAGACATGGGAGGAGAACCTGACCATCCGCGCGCCCCAGGAGGTGGAACTGCCTTTCACATTCGCGGTGGCCGAGGAGGACATGGCAGTTACATATGTGGAGCGCGCTGCGTCGCCGGCGTCCGTCGATGCCGGTGGAGAAAGCGTCCTTCCAGAATCGGCAGAGAAATCTCAGACGGAGGGAGCCGCGGCAGATAGTTCGGAAGAACTGCGTACTGACGGGGAAACCGAGGGCGCCCCGGCAGAGGAGCTGGTCATCCAAAAAGAGGGGATTTCCCTGGTTTTTGGGGAGGAGTCCCAGGATGAGGAACCGGCGTATGTCCTCTCCCTGTCCGCCGCGCCGGAGTCCCTTGTGCCAACAGAGCGCAAGTTAGATGACTTTACAATTACCGCACGTTTGGAGCTGGCGGATACGCCGCAGCAGGGCGCAGCCTCCATCGTCTTAACGGTTGCATTGCCCCAGAAGCTCAGTTTCCCGGAGGGGACTTACGCCATTTCGGAGACGGGCGGCGCGGTACGCTGGGGAGAGGAGACGCTGGTCAGCACTGGGTCGGAGACCCTGTCCGCGGGGGCAGCAATTACCGCGTTTCATTGTAAAGGTAATACACTTTCTATAACAATCACCCAGGAGTGGGAGGGGACCGTCGGAATACCGGAGGGAGGGCCGGTCTGTCCCATTACGATCCATGGGGCGCTCCTGGAGATGGAGGACGATTTCCGCACGGGAGCGATCACAGTCAGCGGCCAGATCGCCGGCGGCGCGGAATCTTCCGCTTCCGCCAGTGTCTCCATCGGGGAGGAGACCGCAGAGGTGCCGCAGGGAATTGTTGTGGAGAGGACGGCGGAGCTGGAACAGACTCTCTACTGGGTGGATAATCACAACGAGGCGGAAATCCGGCCAGGCGCCGAGGCCTTCCGGGAGACGGAGCTGTACTTCTCCATAGACGGCGGCGCCTCCTGGCAGCAGTTGACCCCCGCCAATATGGCCAGCCTGGGCCTGGAGACCATGCCGGTTCCCGACGTGGAGGAGGGACAGAGCGGCGTTTACACCCTGACCTACCCCAATTTGCCCGCGCAGGTGACCGTATATGACACGCAGTCGGATATGGGACAAGTCCTGGAGAGCTACACCGTTACTTGGAATTGGGGCCAGCAGCCGCCGGTCGACGGCTATGACGCGGTGGAGATCACGGAGGAGAACGCGGGGCAGTATCCCGCCGCCGGGGAGAGCAGAGGCTGGTTCTACGTGCTGGAGACGGAGGTCTCCGTGGACATGCAGGTGCGGTGGGGGACCCTAGGCGCGGCCCCCGGCCTGCGGGATCTGGTGATGGACGGTTTTGCCCTGTATGTCTCCGGTTCCGGCGAAGCGGGCGGGGAGACGAGCCGCACCCTCCGGGAGCTGGAGGAGGCTGGGGCATTAGAGATCGACACCGGGGATTCCCCGGACCCGGAGAATCCCACCGTGGGAACATTCACGGTCTCCGGGTGCTGGAAATACGACCTGGATGGGACAGCAAGGACCTATTACGTAGATAGGACCGTACAGGATTCCGATACGCTGGAGCCCGCGGGGGAACTGGCGGAGCAGCTGGGAGAGGACTTCTTCCTGGTGAGCTATGACAACAGCAGTGCCCCCAATGTGGGTTCCGTTACCGACCGGGCCTACGACGGCGGTGTGGTCTATGTGACGCTCACCGGCGTTACGGACTACCGTGCTGCAAAGGTCTGGCTGGACCAGGAGGACTCCAGTGGACGCCCCACAGGGGAGCTTCATCTGTGGCGCTATCGGGAGGGGGAGTCTTATACCACCGCGGCTCCGGTGACCGACGGTACGGGTACTCCCTATATCCTGGAATTGACCGGAGAGGACCGTCAGGTGATCGCGTTCACGGACGCCGACGGAAATGATGCCCAGCTGGAGAAGTATGATCAGGAGGGATACCGCTACATCTACGTGGTGCGGGAATATCTGGACGCCACCACGGCGGAGGGGGAGGCGGCCAACGGCTATCAGCAGATTTTCGGGGAGGTGCACGCGGACGGCTCCGTCACGGACACCCTGCTCGAGGGGACTGGCCCACGGGGGGACAACCGCTATGTCTACAACGGCGGCACCCTCTCCAACCGCCTCTCCGATACGGTGACCGCGACCGTGGAGAAGACCTGGAACGCCTCCGCGTTCCAGAGCCTGCTGGGGGATGTACGGGTGGAATTCACCCTGCAGGCACGTCCCGCAGGCGTCTATGACGAGGACCCGGAGGCGGGATGGACGGACGCGGGCGTGACCACGGAAAAGGGCGGCTTCACGGAGGAGGAACTGACCCTCTGGCAGAGCAGCGTATCAGTGCCGGCCTATGGCGCCCAGGGAGAGCGGCTGGAGTACCGCTGGGTGGAGTCTGCCGTGTACCAGGGGGACTCCGAGGAGAACCTGCTGAGTGAGGACGGGGCATACTTTACGCTGACCCAGGACGGCCGGCAGGTCACCTACCGCGTGGAGGCCGAGACCACGGGAGGCAGCGGCCAGACCCGCATCTCCAACTCCATCGCAGATACCTTGGATTATACGGCTGTCAAGGTGTGGGCCGGGGTGGACCCGCCGGCGGGAGGGGTGACGTTCCATCTCTACCGGATTCTCAGCGGCAGCCGGCTGGACGGGTCTGACAGTCCCTATCTCTCCTTTGCCTGGAACGGGGAGACGATCACGCGGATGGAGCCCTGGCCAGACAGTGACGATGTGACCTTGCCGGAGACCGCCGCAGTCAACCCCAGCGACCCGGACCACGGGAATCGTCTCACCTGGACCGCGCTGGTGCAGGGTCTGCCGGAGTTCAGCGAGGACGGCCGGGAGTACGAGTACCTGCTGCTGGAGGACACCACGGGCACACCGTATTTTCCCACCTATGAGACGACGCGGGACGAGAATGGCAACTACCAGACCGTGGTGACCAACGGCCCTGGAGAGGAGCAGCGCATCCTGGTGCGGAAGGCCTGGGTGGACGACAGCGACAGCGCCCACCGGGGCGATGTGACGATTCAGGTGCTGGAACGGGAGACCAATCGGCAAATCGCAGAAGTAGAGGTGGGCGGCGGTGTGTGGAGCGCCCAGGTGGGCCTTGGACGATTTGAGGAGGGAGACCGGGCGGGAGCATTCCGCACGCCGGATGATGTCTACATCCTGGAGACAGAGGTGTCACCCTCCCAGGGCGAGCAGGATGAGAGCTACCGGGTTCCCCTGCAGCCATACCTGCTCTCCAGCGGGGAGACGCCCAGCTATGAGCCGGGCGAGCCGAGCCCGGAGGCCGTATACCAGTATGAGACCCAATATCACCGCTACGAGGCTACGTACCAGGAGCCCTTTGTGCTGGCGGGGGAGACGGTTTTCACCGTCACCAACCGGCGGCTTGGCAACGTGAACGTGACGGTGGAAAAGGTCTGGGCGGATGGCACCGGCGAATTGCGGCAGGCCCTGTGGGAGGCGATCGAATTCCTCCCGGATGAGCGGCGGATCACCCCTTATCTGGAGCTGGACTTTGCCGGGGAAATGCCGGAGGAGTATCATATCTCCAAAGACGGGCTGCAAACCGGCGGTCCTGACACCGTGAACGTGGGCGGCGCGGAGACACCGATCCATCAGGAGAATGGGGAGCCTGCGACGGCGCTCCAGGAGATCCAACTGCGAACGGACGAGGAGCGGCAGACTTTTTATTTCCATGACCTGCCCAAGTATGACCTGGCCGGCGCCGTGGTTTACTATGAGGTTCGGGAGATCTGGCTGACAGACACACTCGCGGAGGTCGCCTCCCTTTCCAACTATTTCAGCGAATACCTGCCCGATACCTACGGGGGGAAAGAGGAGCTGCTGGCGCTGCTGGAGGGGTATCGCTCCGCCGTCACCCGGAACGTCTACACAGCCAGTCCGGAGGGCGATGCGGGTATCGTGGACGATGCGCAGGAGATCACGATTACCAACAGCTTGAGCGACTCCAAGACCATCTACTGGCATAAGCAGTGGAGAGATCACTACACACAGGAGAACAACCAGCGGCCGGACATCTATCTGGACATCTGGAAAGTGGAGCACGACGCGGACGGATTGCCTGTAGTCAGCCTGTACCAGGCGGACTACCGCTGGGAGTATGACAGCGCGGACAGCGCCCTGCCGGAGGGGGAGGAAAACCGCGCTGATCCCTGGAATCACTGGCATGCAGTGATCACAGACGTGCCGAAGTATGACGATTTCGGCTACGAGATTCTGTACTTTGCCGTAGAGCGCACCAGCGTACACGCGGCGGACTTTGACTACCTGCCGGCGGAGTACGGGGTGGGCGACCCGACCTCCGGCGGTCAGGAGCACCTGCTGTCTGTGGGGACAGTGGAGGAAGCTGCGGACGAGACGTATATTGGAGAGTACGTCATAGACGTGTCTGACGACCCGGATTCCCCGGAGTATGCCCTGGTGGAGGGAGGCACCTTTACCAACAGCCTGTCTGACACCGTTGCGATTCAGGGGCAGAAGCTGTGGACCAGCCTGCCCGGAGGATATCCCCGGGAGGATCTGCCCACGGTGACCTTTGCGCTGGATCGGAGCTGGACGGAGGGCGGGGAGACCCAGACCGAGGAGAACGTGGCCTCCCTGACGGTGTCCGACTGGGCCGATATCTACCAGAACGGCACCTACGTCTTTCGGATCGAGTACGAGGGAACCAATACGATGACGGTGGAGAACGGCGCGGTCCTCGTCACCGGGGAGGCTGGACAACCCTTGCTGCCCCGCTACAATGAAGACGGCAGTCTGTACACCTACACCCTCCGGGAGACGTCGGTCACGTGGCCGGAGAGCAGCGCAGGGGAGAGCGCCGCCGACTGGAGGGCTGTGTTTACCAGCTCCGTACACAGCTATGTGGCCTCCAACGCCTACCACGGCACACGGGGGACCCTGGCGGTGAAGAAGCTGCTGCGGCTGGACCTGCCCCCAGATGGCAGTCCCGCAGCTTTCCCGGCCATTCGGCTGGAGTTGACCCGGACATATACCCGGAACAGCGGCGAGACCTCCGACCCTGAGCGCATAGCGGTCCAGACCTGGACCGCCGAACAGGTGGAGAGCGCCTATCACGCGGCGCTGGAGCAGGGGGAGGGCGGCCCCCAGCCCGGCTCCGCCGGAAATCCCCTGGTGCATAGCTTCCTTTTTGAGAATCTGGAGCTGTACGCCCCCAACGGGTCCCGGTACTCCTACACGGTCACGGAGGTCCGGGACGGTTTCCTGGAGGGATATGAGACCGCCTGGGGAGCGGGGGACCTGGAGATGCAGGGGAGCTTCCAAGAGGGGAATACGGCAGATGGCCTCTATCCCCTTGAAGTGGCGGAGGACGAGGCGGTCCCCATCGCCGCAACCTTCCAAAACGTGCCTGCTGAGGACACCGTGACGCTGACCGGGACCAAGACCTGGGATGATTTCGGAGACTTCTTCGGCCTGCGGCCGTCGGACGAAAACGGCGACGGGCAGCCGGACGGCTTGACCCTGACCCTGTCCCGCTTCACAGACGCCCAGCCGGGTCAGAACAACGCCATCAGCAGGCAGGCCGTATCCACAGAGGTTTACACGGTCACTTGGGAGATGCCGGCAAACAGCGACGTCTGGACCTATACCATTGCCGGCGACGGGAGCACCTCTGAGCTGGAGGCCTACGCGCCCAACGGGATGCCCTGGAAATATGTTGTAACGGAGACACTGGAGGAGGAGCTGGACTCACTCTACACGCCAAGCCCCGCCAGCGGGACCGTGGGGGAGCAGAGCCGTGCGGAGGGCTCCCAGCAGGGGCTGACCGCCGCCATGAGGCCGCTGACCAACAGCCTGGCCGCCGCCGTTCCATACACCAAGGCGTGGGAGGACCCCAGGGGCAATCCGGTCACCGGGGACTACATCGGCGCGGTGCTGACCGTGGACTTCGCACTGCAGGTCCGGGAGACCGCCGGCGGGACCTGGCAGATGGCGGCGGACTACTTCGCGGGCGCTCTGGAGGACGATGCGTATGCGCTGATTTTTGGAGACGGGGCGCTATTCACGCCGCGGCTTACCGGACGGATCGGAGACACAGATACGTGGAGCGGTGCGATCCAGAACCTGCCCACGGCCATCCGAAAAGCGGGGGAGGCAGGACCTACCCACCTGGAATACCGGGTAGTGGAGACGTCCGTGACCAGGAATGAGAAGTCCCCGCAGGCTTTGACCATCCAGACCGACGGGACCTATATGGTGGAGGATGCCGGCTTTGTGACGGAGGCCTCCTTCCAGGGGACCGGGAATGTCACCACCAATGTGCTGGATGTCCAGGACCTGACCATCACGAAACTTTGGGCGGGGGATAACGGAAATGTCTATCACACCCGTCCGGCGGCGCAGAACGCCAGCCTGGATTGGGAGGTGAGCTTCGTTATCCAGCGGCTGGAGGGCAATGCCTGGGTCAACGCCCAAGTCTATGGGGACGCCAATCCCCTTGGCCGGGATTTGGTCATCTCCCTGTCCGGGAGAGATGAGCAGGACACGGCCTCCGTGACCATCTCCGGTCTGCCTGCCGGGACCTACCGGGCCCGGGAGCTCCAACCGGGATGGCAGAGAGCGGAGGACGGCTCCATTCCGGCGGAGTACATCCTGTCGGAGGACGGAGGCTATTACCAGGAGACCTACGGCGCCGCCTATGCGGATACCGAGGAGGGTACCCGCGTGACCAACACGTTGAACGCCCGAACGGACCTGGCGGCGGTCAAGACCTGGGTCCCGGCCCCGCCGGAGGGCGCGCAGGTGACTCTGGTGCTGCAGTATCGGAACCAGGACAACCGCTGGGTGGAGCTGAGCCGGGTCACGCTGGATGGGACGGTGGACGCCCCCTCCGCGGCCTATGAGGATGCCCCCTGGCACGTCGTCTGGACAGGACTGCCGGAGTACCGCCCGGATGGGCGCGGCGGGGAAGAAAGCTCTCCGAGCCCAACGGACTACCGGGTGGTGGAACTGTCCGGCGCAGGCTTTGTGCAGCTGGGGGATGGGGAAATGGACGCCAACGGCGCATATTCCTTTACCAATACCCCCTCCACCAGCTTGACGGTGGTGAAGACCTGGTACGGAACGGACCTGGAGAATCAGACGGAGGTGGTGGCGGGCCTGTACCGCACCACGGGGACCATCGGGGACGCCTCCCAGGAGGCGGTGCTGGACACCGGGACGCAGCTGCAGAGAACGGTTGCCCTTAATGCCGGAAACAGCTGGATGGGGACGTTTGCCAACCTGCCGGCTTATGACGCGAACGGGAATCTGTACACCTACTACGCCAGGGAACTTACCGTCGGCGGCGTGGACGCGGCGGAGTCCGGATTTGACGCGGAATATCAGGACGGGGAGGGGATCACCCACATCGTCAACTACAGCGGCGGCGGGCAGGAGGACTATGTCCGTGTCGTCGGGACCAAGACCTGGGAGGATCGGGATGACACGGGGCGGGGCCAGATCCTGCTGCACCTTTTCCGTACCACGACACCCCAGGAGGCGTCGTCCTGGGAGAGGGTCCCGGAGACGGAGTACATCCTGCGGTGGCAGGGAACCGAGACGGACCAGTGGCGCTATTCTTTCGAGAACCTGCCGCGGTACGCGGAGGACGGTGCTCCCTACAGCTACCGCGTGGAGGAGGAATCCCCGGAGGGCTATGACGGATTCGCGGCTCCCAGTGCATCGCTTCTGGACAGCGGACTCTTCCTATACAACTTTACCAATGTCCAGCAGGGAGGCCTCACGATCCGCAAGCAGGTGACCGGCGGTCAGGGTGAGACAGATCGGGCGTTTGCGTTCACGATTACCCTCACCGGCGAGTCCAGCGCCGGCATCCAGCCGGCGGAGGTGAACGGAACCTATGGCGACCTGACTTTCCAGGCGGGCGTGGCATCCTTTGCCCTGCGGCATGACCAGAGCGTGACGGCCCAGGGCCTGCCCGCCGGCATGGGCTACCAGGTCGCAGAGACCGCCGTGGAGGGGTATACCACCACCTCCGCAGGGGCGGAGGGCACCATCCCGGCAGGGGGAACGGCGGAGGCCGTCTTCACCAACTACAAACCGGGCTCCGGCGGCGAAAATACCACGCAGGTAACCGTACGAAAGGTCTGGCGGCTGGATGACGGCGGCACTGCGGCGGATTCCGTGACCGTAAACCTGCTGCGCAACGGCCGCGTGGCCGACAGCGTGACCCTCAGCGCGGACAATGGCTGGACTCACACCTGGACCGGCCTGAGCGGCAGCGATACCTGGAACGTGGAGGAGGCGGATGTGCCGGATGGATTTGCTGCTTCCGTCACCAGAAGCGGGATGAACTTTACCATCACCAATGACGACACCGGGGAAACCGGCGGCGGTTCGGAGGACCCGCAGCCGGAGACGCCGGAGTCTCCCGACCCGACCGATCCCGGCGGCCCGGAGGAGCCTGGGGAACCCGGCCAGCCTACCGAGCAGCCTGAGGAGCCGGATACGCCGCGGCAGCCGGATCAGCCGGATACGCCCAAAACCGACGACCCCACGCAGGACGGCCTGCTGGCGCTGGTGTGCCTCGCCTCCCTGCTGGGGATGGTCCTGCTGGCGGTGCGGAGTCTCCGATCCCGCGGGAGGAGGCCGTAGGAGGCCCGAAGCGGCAGACGGACAGCGCGGACACAGATCCAGAGGAGGGGGCATTGCCCCCTTCTTTTGCAAGACGGAGAAAACAGCGCATCATCCTATGGCTTGGACAATGCGGAGAGGAGAATCTGAGATGAGAAAGCAAATACCAAAAACCGCCGGACAGGAGCTGGCGGAAAAGTACCGCCCGCCCCGGAAAAAGGGACGGAGTTGGTACCATGCCTTGTTTGCGGGCTGCCTGGCGGTTTTCCTGCTGTCAGGCGGACTGCTGCTGCACTCCCGGCTGCGGTCCGGCTGGGAACAGGAGGCGCACACGGCGCTGGCACAGCAGGTACACGATGTGGAGCGGCAGATCATTAGGGACGGGGGCGGGGCCGTGGTCACGGAGGACGGCGTGCTCCCTCAGTACCAGGCTCTGTGGGAGCAGAATCAGGACCTGGCGGGCTGGATCGCCATAGAGGACACGGTGATCGACTACCCGGTGATGCACACGGCGCGGGACGAGTCGTACTATCTGCGCAGGGCCTTCGACGGCAGTGACTCTGTCAGCGGTACGCCGTTTTTGGCGGCGGATTGCTTTGATGGGTGCGGGAACTATGTGGTGTACGGGCACAACATGAAGGACGGCAGCATGTTCTCGGCCCTGCTCTCCTATGGAGATCAGGCGTTCTGGGAGCAGCATCCCCGCATCCGGTTCGACACGCTGACCGAGACCGGGACCTATGAGGTGCTGGCGGCTTTCTATACGGATGTGAACGCCGACGGAACCGGAGAGACCTTTCCCTATTACGCGTATACGGACCTGCGGGACGAGGACACCTTTGAGGAATACCTGGACCTTGTGCGAAGCGCCGCGCTCTATGAAACGGGGGCGGCGGCGGAACCGGGGGACCAGCTGCTGACGCTTTCCACCTGCAGCTATCATACCTCCGATGGGCGCTTCGTGGTGGTGGCCAGACGCATGGACTAGCGGGGACATGACGGGTGCAGATAGCCCCCTCTTATCCGCAGCCGCCGCGCAGCAGAGGCTTTGGCGAGGGGGAGAGGAAAAACGCCCTGTGTTCACTGGGAACACAGGGCGTTTTGATGAGCTTCTTGGGATTTTTTGGAGCCTCGCCTCAGAGAGCCTCCACACGGGTGCAGACCTGCCGCATCAGGGATTCGCTGTGGCTGACCACCAGGAGCCCCAGATTCCGCTGCTGGGCCTCCCGCAGGAGGAATTCCCAGATCTGGGCCTGGGTGACCAGGTCCAGCATGGCGGAGATCTCGTCGCACAGCAGATACCGGGTCCCGGGGCCCAGGGCCCGGGCGATGCAGAAGCGCTGCAATTCCCCGCCGGAGAGCTCCTGGGGATACCGGCGCAGCCACTGGGGCTGGATGTGCAGCTCGTCCAGGAGACGCTCCTCCACCGGCCCGGCCTCCAGCAGGGATTCCTCCAGAGGGAGGAGGGGGTCCAGCACCGTCTCCGGGTGCTGCCAGATCATCTGCACCGGGCAGGCTCCCCGGTACTGGGAGAGCGGGCGGCCGTCCAGCAGGATTTCCCCTTTGGACGGCTGCGCGTAGCCCGCCAAAAGTTTACATAATGTTGTCTTGCCCCGGCCGCTGGGAGCGGAGAGACCCACCCGCTCCCCGGGCTCCAGGTTGAGGTTCACCCCATCCAGCACCGCCGGCTGGCCCTGCCGCCGGTAGCGGAAGGTGATGTTTCTGGCCTCCAGGCTCATAGGGGTTCGCCTCCCTCCGGGTCATAGCACCGGACCCTGCCGCCCCGGACCGGCGCATAGGGCACGGGGCCGCCGGTGCGGCAGGTCTCCCGGCACCGGGGACACCGGGGAGCGAACTGACAGCCGTCTGGAATTTCGCCGGGGTAAGGCTG
>CAJFNE010000033.1 GCA_904393855.1 uncultured Oscillibacter sp.
GAGGTGGCGGAGCACACGGGGCTGTCCAAGAACGAGCTCTACGCCGCCGCGCTGGAGCGGCAGACGGAGCCATGACGCGGCCTGCTTGCCCCGCTCTTGCTGACGCCCGACAGACAGAAAGACCCTTGCGGTTTCACCGCAAGGGTCCTTTTTCCATTTCCTCACAGATTCCGGCTTTACAGGCCTTTCAGCTCTTTCAAGCATTTCGGGCAGATATTTTTCCCCTTGAATTCCGTCACATCTTTCACGGCGTCGCAAAAAATGCAGCTGGGCTTGTACTTTTTCAGAATGACGGACGAGCCCTCCACATAGATTTCCAGTGCATCCTTCTCCGCAATGTCCAAGGTCCGGCGCATCTCGATGGGCAGTACAATCCGTCCCAGCTCATCAACCTTTCTTACGATCCCTGTCGATTTCACAATATTTCTCCTTCTCTCAGTCGGATTTATTTGGACTTTTTCATGAACATAAGTTGACAATAACACGTTCCCCGTCTTTTGTCAATTTTTGTCCTAAAATTTAAGATTTCGTTCACAATCCAACCTGGAAACCGTAAGGAGGGAACCCCCATGGCAATGGCTTGGGTCTGGACCGGGATGGTTCTGCTGTCCCTGATTTTCGGTCTGGCCACCGGGAATCTGGACGCGGTGGCGAACGCCGCGCTGGAGGGCGCCGGCACCGCCGTGGAGCTGAGCATCTCCATGGCGGGAATCCTGTGCCTGTGGAGCGGCGTCATGGAGATCATGAATGTCTGCGGCCTCTCCGCGAAGCTGGCCCGGGCTTTCCGGCCCCTCCTGCGCCGCCTGCTGCCCGGCGCCGCCCGGGACGAGGAGACCCTGGCCGCGGTCTCCGCCAATGTCTCCGCCAACCTGCTGGGGCTGGGCAACGCCGCCACGCCCCTGGGCATCCGGGCGGCCCGGCGCATGGCCCGGGGCTGCGGCGGGGTGGCCAGCGATGAGCTGTGCCGCCTGGTGGTGCTCAACACCGCCTCCATCCAGCTGATCCCCGCCACCATCGCCTCCCTGCGGGCCGCCGCCGGCTGCGAGACGCCCTTTGACATCCTGCCGGCGGTGTGGCTCAGCTCCGTACTGTCGGTGGCGGCGGGGCTGCTGGCCGCCTGGCTCCTCTCCCGCCGGAAAAGGGGGGCCGCGTGAATCTCAGCTCCCTGGTGATCCCCCTGCTCCTGGCCGGTGTGGCGGTGTACGGCATGGGGAGGCGGGTGGATGTCTACAGCGCCCTGACCCACGGCGCCGAGGAGGGGCTGACGGTGCTCCTGCGCATCATCCCCGCCCTGGTGGGCCTGCTGACGGCGGTGAGCATGTTCCGGGCCTCCGGGGCCATGGAGTGGTTCTCCGACCTGTGCGCCCCGGTGCTGGAGCTGCTGGGCATCCCGGCGGAGACCGCGCCGCTGATGCTGGTCCGCCCCGTGTCCGGCAGCGGCGCCCTGGCGGTGGCCAGCGACCTGCTCGCCACCTACGGTCCCGACAGCTACGTGGGCCGGGTAGCCGCCGTCATGCTGGGCAGCACGGAGACCACCTTCTACACCATTGCCGTCTATTTCGGCGCCGCCGGCATCCATAAAACCCGCCACACAGTGCCCGCCGCCCTGACGGCGGACTTCATGGGCTTCTTCGCCTCCGCCCTGTCCGTCCGGCTGTTCTTCGGCTGAGGTGGGCGGACCCACAGAAGGCGGCTGTCCGCCTGATTTTGCACGGTTCCGTACAATCCTGCACGATTTGCACGATCGTGCGATATAAGACAAGAAAAGAAAAGATAAGATAAGAAAAGACAAGACGCAGCGCAAGCAAGCGCGCGGAGTGGCTGAGGCTCCGCGCGCTCTTGCTCTTATTCGCTCAAATACGGCTCCGAGATGTCCACGCTGCCATAGGAGGCCGCGAACTCTCCGTCCACCAGGAACCGCACCTCGTGCACGCTCTCCAGGGAGCTGAGGGACCGGGCCAGCGCCTCCAGCGCCATGTCCAGCCGGGCATCCTCCGGCAGGCTCTCCAGCAGGCGGGAGGGCAGATTCACATAGCACACGTCCTCCTCCAGCCAGACGTTTCCGGGCCGGAAGCCCTCGGGGAACACGGCGGACAAGCTCTCATCCAGCGGCCCGGCCGCCAGGGCCTGGACCACGGCGCCCACCTGGGTGTCCCCCTCGTACAGGGGCAGTGTCCGCTCCTCCGCCGCCAGGTCTCCGGCGCCGTCCAGGAAGTAGAGCACAGCCTCCACGGTGCTCACCACATCCCCCTCCGGCTCCAGCAGCACGTCCCGCCCGGAGAACACCTGCCTGCTGCGGTAGGCCAGCTCCTGGCCCCGGACCGTGATCCGCACGGACACGATCTCCGGCAGCTGGGTCAACGTCAGGGCCACCGCCTGGTCCGCCAGCGTCAGCTCCACCCCGGAGAGGGAGGCGTAGGCGGAGGACAGGTCCACCACCGCCTGGCTCCCGCTCAGGGTCAGGGACAGCAGCGTGGTGCCCGCGGGGATGGTATTCTGCAGCGTCACGTCTTGGGGGCCGTCCAGCAGGGCCTGGATCAGCGTCTCCGCCAGGGTCTCCGTGTCCGCGTCCTGCTCCGGGACCCGGATGGACTCTGTCCGCAGGGCCCCGCCGCCGGCGGCGGCGCGCAGGTCCCGCTCCCGGAAGTACAGGTCGTACTCCTCCTGGGTCTGGTTTCCGCCGCAGCCGGCCAGCAGCACGCAGCACGTCACGGCGCACAGCAGCCGCATCCATCTGCTCATGTCTGCCCGCCCCCCTTTTCCGCGTCCCAGCGCACGGTGAATACCGCGCCGCCCTCGGGCCGGTTGGCAGCCTCCACCGTGCCGCCCCGGCGGCGCACCGTGTCGCTGACGATGGAGAGCCCCAGGCCCGTTCCGCCGGCGGCCCGGGAGCGGGCCTTGTCCACCCGGTAGAACCGCTCGAAGATCCGGGGCAGGTCCTCCTCCGGGATGCCGGGTCCCCGGTCCTCCACGGTCAGGACCACCTGTCCGCCGCGCTTTTCCAGCCGCACCTGCACCGCGGCCCCGGCGGAGTACTTCACCGCGTTGTCCGTCAGGTTGTAGATCACCTGGTACAGCTCGTCCCGGGTGCCGCGGACCACGCAGCCCTCCTCGGCGTGGTAGGTCAGCTCCACGCCCTTTTCCTGGGCCACCAGGCTCATCATGCGCATCACCTGCTCCAGCACCGGCAGCGCGTCCACGGTCCCCGCCGGCTCCAGCACCCCGCTGTCCAGCCGGGTCAGCCGCAGCAGATCCTCCGTGATGCGGGTCAGGCGCTCCGCCTCCGAGCCGATGTCCGACACGAATTCCCGGGTGGTCTTCGGGTCGATGTCATCCGTCTGGAGGATGGAATCCGTCAGCAGCCGGATGGCCGCCAGAGGCGTCTTCAGCTCGTGGGAGGCGTCGGAGACAAAGCGGCGGCGGGCGTTCTCCGTGGTCTGGAGCCGGTCCGTCAGGCTGTTGAACTCCTCCCCGATCTGGGCGATCTCATCGTGTCCGGGAATCTCCGCCCGGTGGCTGTAGGCGCCCTCCCGCACCTGACGGATGGCCGTCAGCAGCCGGCCGATCCGCTTGGTCAGCATGACGGAGAGCAGCAGGCTCAGCGCCAGCACCACCACGCCCACGGCGGCGGAGAGCCGCAGGAGGTTGCTCTGCAGGCCCTCCAGCAGTTCCGCCTGCTCCGTGTCGTACTCATAGGCATACACCGCGCCGATGATCTGGTTCTGGTACAGCACCGGCGAGGAGGCCCAGCTGCGGAAGGCCCCGTCATGGTACGTGCAGGTGAACGCGTCATAGCCCAGCAGCGCCTGGACGATCTCCGTGTAGAGGGCATAGTCCCCCACCGCGCCGTTGGTCTCTCGGGTGTCGTAGAGCACCCGGCCCGCCGCGTCCGTCACCAGGATGCGGCTCAGGCCCGTCTCCTCCACCACCGCCATCGCCGCCGCCACGTTCTCCTCGCTGAGCTGCTCCAGCCCGGACAGGGAGTAGACCATCACCGACACGCTGCTCTGGAGGGAGGTCTCCTTGGCCCGGAACACCAGGTCCTGGGACACCAGCAGCGGATAGGTGTTCATCATCGCCAGCAGCGCCGCGATGATCAGGATGTAGCTGAGGCCGAATCTCGTCCCCAGGCTGTTCCAGATCCGCTGCCTATCCCTTGAAATAGTACCCCACCCCCCACTTGGTCATGATGTGCTCCGGCGCCGCCGGGTCCCGCTCCAGCTTCTCCCGCAGGCGGCGGATGTGGACGTCCACCGTCCGGTAATCCCCCGTGTAGGTGTAGCCCCACACCACGTTCATCAGGTTCTCCCGGCTGTACACCCGCCGGGGGTTGCGCATCAAAAGCTCGATCAGGTCATACTCCTTGGCGGTCAGGTCCACGGTCCGCCCGTCCCGCATGGCGGTCCGCTCCTCCGTGTTCAGGGAGATGTCCCCCACCGTCAGCACGCCGCCCTGCATCCGCTGCACGCCGGCGGCCCGCCGCAGCAGCGCCCGCACCCGGGCCTTCAGCTCCAGGATGTTGAAGGGCTTGGTCAGGTAGTCGTCCGCCCCGCACTCAAAGCCCATCAGCTTGTCGGCGTCCTCGCTCTTGGCCGTCAGCATGATGATAGGCACGTTGGAGAACTCCCGGATGCGCATGCAGGCGTCCAGCCCGTCCACCTCCGGCATCATCACGTCCAGGATCAGCAGGTCGAAGCGGTTGTTCCGGGCCAGCTCCACGGCGGCGGCGCCGTCATAGGCGCACTCCACCTGGTAGCCCTCGTTCTCCAGATTGAATTTGATGCCTTTCACCAGGGTCTTCTCGTCGTCTACTACTAAAATCTTCATGGGCTTTGCTCTCCATCCACGGTAATGCGGCCCTCCAGGTCCGCGAATTTCGCCTCCCCGATGCCGGAGACCTCCAGGATCTCCTCCACCGTCTCAAAGGGGCCGTTGGCCTCCCGGTACGCCACGATCCGCGCCGCCAGCGCCTCCCCGATGCCGGGCAGGGTTGTCAGCTCCTCCGCCGTGGCGGTGTTCAAATCCAGGGGGCTCACGTCCGGCATGAAGGACTCCTGCAGCGCCTGGGTGTCCGTCTCCAGCTCCCCGCTCTCCAGCCGCGCCCGGTCCTGCCCGTAAAGGGCCAGCAGGCCGCACAGGAACACCCCCGTCAGCCCCAGCAGGACCCACTCGCTTTTTGTCGGTTTTCTCAGCATGATCCCTGTTGAACTCCCATCTTTTTTTTGATATACTGGGTGTCGGAATCTCCCGATTGCTGTCGGAAAGCGCCGGATATTTTCCCGGATTTCCGCCATCGTAATAACAGCGCTGATCTGCCGGCGTGCGGCGGTGCAGGCCGTTTCCGTTTCATTATACCACAGATCACAGGAGTTGGATATGAAAACAAAACGCTTTTTCACCCTTTTTTTTGTTTTGATCATGGTGCTCTCCCTGGTCCCCACGGCCGCGGCGGCCGAGGAGGGCGACGCCCCCACCCTGCCGGAGCCGCCGGAGATCAACTGTCAGGCCGCGCTGCTGGTGGACTACAACACCGGCTTTGTCCTCTACTCCAAGAATGAGCACCAGGAGATGTACCCCGCCAGCCTCACCAAGATCATGACCGCGCTGCTGGTGCTGGAGGCCGTGGACAACGGCCAGCTCTCCCTCACGGACGAGCTGACCGCCTCCCGGTCCGCCATGACCACGGGACTGGACGAGGAGGGCAGCACCGCCAATATCCAGGTGGGCGAGGTCATGACCGTGGAGGAGTATCTGACGTGCATGCTGGTGGTTTCCGCCAACGAGGCCTGCAACGTGCTGGCGGAGGCGGTGTCCGGCTCGGTGGACGCCTTTGTGGACGCCATGAACGAAAAGGCCGCGGAGCTGGGGTGCGAGAACACCCACTTCGTCAACCCCACCGGCCTCCACGACTCCCAGCACTACACCTCCGCCTGGGACCTGTACCTCATCACCTGCGCCGCCATGGAATACAGCGACTTCATGCGCATCTGCGACACGGGCACCGCCCGCATCCCCGCCACCAACCTCAGCGAGGAGCGGGTCCTCCACACCACCAACTACCTGATCGACGGCTGGCGCTCCCTGGGCTATCGGAACGCCGACGCCCACGGCATCAAGACCGGCTCCACCGACGCGGCGGGGCACTGCCTGGTGTCCTCCGCGGAAAAGGGCAGCCTCCACTTCGTCAGCGTGGTGCTGGGCGGCGAGCGGGTGACGCTGGAGGACGGGGAGATCCGGACCTACAGCTTCTATGACACGAACCAGCTTTTCGACTGGGCTCTGGACAACTTCTCTTACCAGACCATCATCCTGGAGTCGGAGGACATCCAGGAGGTCCCCGTGGAGCTCTCCGACACGGACCATGTGACCGTCCACCCGGCGGAGGACACGGAGGCCCTGCTGCCCAGCGGCCTCTCCCCGGAGGACCTGGAGCGGTCCGTGGAGATCCCGGAGACCGTGGAGGCCCCGGTGACCGCCGGGCAGAAGCTGGGCACGCTGACCCTCAGCTATGACGATGTGGTCTACGCCACCGTGGACCTGCTGGCCAGCTTCGACGTGGAGGCCAACCCCCTCCAGGCGTTGCTGCGGAACATCCAGAACTTCTTCCAGCAGACCGCCGTCCGGGTGGTGTCCGTCCTTGTGATCCTGCTGGTGATCCTGGTGGTGGTCTGGCGGGTGTTCTTCCACCGGCAGCGCCGCTATGGGCGCAGGCCCATCCACCGGCGCCGGAACTCCTACCGGGGCCGCCGCAGGTGATCCCGCCAGCCCCTCTCAAAGATGAAAAAGCCAGGAGCTGCTCCCGCAGGCTCCTGGCTTTCCTCATTCCTGATTCCTCCACCCATCCTGCTCCAGCAGCTCCGCGCACCGGCGGCGGCGCTCCACGTCGTAGAACTCGATGAATTTCAGGGAGTAGTAGTCGCTGACGATATAGCGGTCCCGGGCCTCCTGGTAGATGGTGAGGTAGTCGTTGCCCACGTCGAACAGGATGCCCTCCCAGGACACGGTGTTCTGGGTCCCCACCAGGAACGTGGCCACGATATAGCTCCCCACGTACCGGGACAGCATGGCCTTCAGGGAACCCAGGTAGGCCTCCTGGGTGGTGGTGGGGGACTCGATCACCTCCGCCGGCAGGCCGCTGCGCATATCCGCCAGCCGCGGGGGCGTCTGGACGGCCGGCCTGGTGCCGTCCAGGGACATCATGCCCCCCGTGCCGGAGCCGCCGCCCTGGGCGGCGCCATTGGCCGCAGGGCCCAGCACCCGCCCGATGGGCTGCATCGCCCCCGGCGCGGACATGCCGCCCCGCCCGGTGTCTGAGGCCGGCCGCACCTGGTCCGGCACGGTGATCTCGCCGGACCAGTCCGCCCTGGCGGGCTGGTTCCACGCCGGCTGTGAATAGGTATTTTGATTCTGCACCATGAAAGACACCTCTCAAGTCTTGTAATAAGCGTCCGTGGGGTTATAGAAGCAGTGGTCGCCGATCCGGGTCTGCCAGTACCCCACGTCCGAGGGAAAGAAAGACCGGCAGTTGGGACTGAAGGGGTTGTAGAACCACAGGGACTCCGCCACCTCCGGGATGCGGTTCCCGGCGATGGCCCAGTCGGCGATGTCGTAGTGGATCTGCTCCGGCCGCATATTATAGATATTTTGGGGATTATATGCGCCATTTTCCGTCTCGCTGGCGCACACGAACTGATAGGGCTGAAAGATGATGTTGCGGATGCTGCCCTGACCCACCCGGGCATACTCCCCGCCCTTGGCGTGGACGCGGTTCATCACCACTCCCGCCACCGCCTTCATTCCGGTCTCCCCCTCCCCGCCCGCCTCGCACTGGATCAGGCGGGCCAGCAGTTCTCTGTCGGAATAAGCCATGGGTCCTCACTCCTCTGTCGGGTCTGCCATACGTACCAGACGCCCGGGCGCGGCCCGCCGGTCCGGGCGTCTCATTCTCAGGATATGCAGTGACGGCCCCGCCCGTTCCGGCCCACCCCGGGCCGCTCTGCAAGATATGCCTCCCTGCCTGCAAAGTGTTCCCGGGCCCTTGCGTCCCCGCTGGCGGGCCGCTATACTGGGATCATCCCCCCCGCCTGGGAAGAGAGAGGAGGCTCCCCTTTGAGAATCAAGCTGGCCGTCAGCCAGGAACGCTATCAGGAGATTCGGGACGCCCTGCGGGAGCGGGGCATCCAGGTGGACGAGGACGCGGAGCTGGTGCTCAGTGAGCGGGACCGCTATTGGGACACCCTGCTGGCGCGGGAGACGGGCGGCGGCGACCGGGTCGTTCTGCCGGTGGGGGAGATCGTGTCTGTCGAGTCCCTCGGTCGGGAGGTGCTTGCCTACACGGTGTCCGGGGCCGTCTACCAGGTGCCGGACCGCCTCTACCGCATTGCCGCCCAGCTGGACCCGGAGGCATTCCTGCGGATCAGCAACTCCGTGGTGATCGCCCGGAGCCAGGTCGTCCGGATTGCGCCCACTCTCTCCATGAAGTTCATCCTGACGTTGCGGGACGGCCGGACGGTGGACGTGACCCGCAGCTACTACTACATCTTCAAAGAGGCCTTTGGCATCTGATCGAAAGGAGGTATCCCCCATGGTGATTTCGCTGTTCTGGATTATTTTATCTATTATAATAACCTTATTAGTGATGATAACGGCCTATTTCCTGCTCTATCGCCGGCGGATCAACCGGGTCCTGCGGGAGGGCGGCTCCCCGCGCCCCCTGGCGCCGCCCCACCGGGTCCTGGTGCTGGCCGCCCTGGTACTGCTGGCGGCCGCCGTGGTGATCAGCTACTTCGTGGGGTACAAGACCGCCTATGACCAGATGGAGAACGCCGGCCCCGCCGCCTGGCCGGAGACGTTCTACGCTGAGATCACAGGGATCACCGGCTCCCCGGAGGCGGGCACTTCCGTCACGGTCCAGGGCCTCGCGGTCAACGACGCCCGCTACCGGGGGGCGTTCTCCTTCGCCGTCTACGGGGAGACCGACCTGGAGCGGCAGGGACAGCCCCTGGGCTTTTCCGATCTGGAAATCGGGGACCTGGTGGCCGTCACGTTCCAGGGGGAACCAACCTCGGGAGAACCCGCTGTGCTGGCCCACGTGGTGCGGGTCCAGCTGCTGGAATAAAAAGGACCGGGGCGCGGTTTTCCGCGTCCCGGTCCTTCATTTGGAAAATTTCAGGCAGTCCCCCGCTGCTCCGCGATGGCCTGGCGGAACATCGCCTCCGTCTGCCGGATGGACTCCTCCAGGGCGTACTGCTTGGCGTGCTCGGCGTAGCGGAGCTCCATCGCCTGCCGCTCCGCCGGGTGCTCCATCCACCAGTCGATCCGCTCCGCCAGGGCGTCCGTGTCCCCGGCGGGGAACAGGCTCCGCCCGTCCAGGGCGAACTGGGGCGTGGCGGACCGGGGGGAGTCGGCGATCACCGGCACCAGGCCGCTGGCAAAGGCCTCCATGCAGCTCATGGCCTCGATCTCCGCGTCGGAGGTGTGGACGTACAGGTCCGCCATGTGGAGGATCTCCCGCAGGCGCTCCGGCTGGTAGAACTCCATGACGATGGGGTTGGGGAGCTGCTCCGCCAGACGCCGGTACTTCTTCTCCAGGGGCCCCTTGCCCGCCAGGATCACCTGGATCTCCTTGGCATGGCGGGACTTGGCGCAGGCCTCGATCAGCTCGTCCTGCCGCTTCTCCCCGGAGTAGCGGCCCACCATCAGCACGTTGAAGAAGCCCTGCATCCACGGCTCCTTGGGCAGCTTGCCGTAGGTGTACTCCGGGCTGATGCCGTTGGAGATCACATGGAGCTGGGCGGTGTAGCCGTGCTGGCGCAGCTGATCCGCGATCATATTGCTGGGGCAGTGGATGTGGGTGAAGCGGTTGAAGAACAGGTCCCGGAAGCGGTTGTACACGAAGTCGTTGGCCCGGCGGCTGTTGCCCAGGCGGAGGGAAAAGGTCAGGTTCTCCGGCTGGCAGTGGAAGGCCGCCGTGTGGGCGATGCCCAGCTTCTCCACATGCTTCAATCCCATGATGGCCAGGGGCGAGGGCATCAGGAAATGCACCACGTCCGCCCAGGCCGCCGCCTTCTCAAAGACGTGTCTGTTGGGGACCGCCAGCCGCATCCCCTGGCTGGTGATCAGGTGCTCCACCACCGGGAAGAACCTCATCTGCCGCACGGCGTACTTGTAGTCCGCCGGCTTGCCGGTGGCGATCACCCGCACCTGGTTGCCGTGGTCCCGCAGGGCCTGGGCAAACCGCCGGGCGCTGATGGTGGTTCCATTGTTGGCGTCGTCAAACTGGTCGATGACCAATACGATCTTCATAAGCTCTGAACCGTCTTTCTGTTGGTCTTTCGCGGCACGGCGCCGCGCTCTTTGTCCTGGAACGATTGAGTGTACCATATTTTCCCCGCAATGTCCAGGGAAATACCTCACCGCCCCCCGCGCGGGCCTGGGACAGCAAAGCCGCACGGTGCGCGCACCGTGCGGCTCTCGTTTTACGCCTGCTGCTTTTCCAGAGCGGCCTCCAGGCCCCGGGCCAGCTGGTCCGGACAGGAGGTGGGCTTGAAGCCGCACTGGATGCCCTTCAGCCGGCGGATGGCCTCCTGGGCGGGCATCCCCACCACCAGGGCGGAGATCCCCTGCAGGTTCCCGTCGCAGCCGCCCACGACCTGCAGCTTCTGAATGATCCCCTGGTCGTCTACCTCCACGCGCATCTCCTGGGAGCAGACACCCCGGGGCCGAAATGTATAGGTCATGCTTCTGATCTCCTTTTTTCCGTTTTTTCCCGTCCAGCATAGCATATCCCGCCGGAAATGGCAAGGGCCGCCGGGCCGCGGAAAAATTTTTCTTGACATCATCGATATTCGATATTATACTGGGGCCATAGAATATCGATATTCGATGATGAGAGGAGGTGTCCCATGGCCCGGGAGAAATTTCAGACCCTGACGGAGCAGATGTTCTACATCCTCCTGTGCCTGCGGCAGGAGCAGTGCGGCGCGGACATCATGGCCCAGGTATCGTCGCTGACGGGGGGCCGCGTCACCGTGGGGCCCGGCACGCTGTACAACCTGCTGGAGCAGTTCCTGCAGGCGGGTTACATCCAGGAGACGAAGGTGGAGGGCCGCAAGCGCAGCTACCTCATCACAGAGGCGGGGCTGAAAGCCCTGGAGGACGAGTACCGCCGCCTGCGGACCCTGACCGCGGACTATGAGGCCCGCATGGGCCAGGAAGGAGTGTCCCCATGAAAGACAAGAAACGCACGCTGATGCTGTATTCCCTGTACGACCACACCGGCATCGCCCGGTACCTGGAGGACCAGGCCGCCCAGGGCTGGCGGCTGGAGAAGCTGGGCACCTGGGGGTGGGTGTTCCGCAGGACGGAGCCGCAGCGGCTCCACTACGCCGTCACCTACTTCCCCAAGGCCTCCGTCTACGACCCCGGCCCCAGCGAGGACCAGCAGGTCATGCAGGACTACTGCGCCGCCGCCGGGTGGGAGCTGGTGACCACCAACGGCCAGATGCAGATCTTCGTCAGCGAGGCGGAGAATCCCCCGCCGGTGGAGACGGACCCGGCGGTGCAGGTGGCCAACATCCACCGGGCCATGAAGCGCAGCTTCCTGCCCAGCTACCTGGTCCTCATGGGCCTCTCCGGGCTGATGTTCGCCATGCTGCTCTGGCAGCTGTGGACGGACCCCATCGACCTGCTCACCAGCACCAACAACTTCTTCACCGCCTTCTTCTGGACGCTGCTGTTCGTCCTGTGCCTGGTGGAGGTCCTGGGCTACCTCCGCTGGCACCGGCGGGCCAGGCTGGCGGCCCGGGACGGGCAGTTCCTCCCCGTCCGCAGCCACAAGCGGTTCCAGCGCGCCGCCTTCTCCCTGGTGATCCTGGGTCTCGCGGCGTGGGTGCTGGCGTCGGTGCTGGACTCCCGGCGGGCGGTGGTGTTCGCCCTGTGCGGCGTGGTCTACGCGGCGGTGCTGTTCGGCTCCATCCGCCTCATCACGTGGTTTTTGAAGCGGCGGAAGGTGTCCGCTAAGGTAAACCGGGGCGTCACGCTCCTCTCCTCCGTGGTGGTCTCCTTCCTCTGCATCGTGGGGCTGGCTCTCGGCGTTCTGCGGATGGACGACGGCTGGCTGGGGGAGCACCAGGGGGCGGAGACCTACACCTGGTACGGCATGACCTGGGACGTGTACCACGACCAGCTGCCCCTCACCGTGGAGGACCTGACGGACGCGGCGGGAGCGGACTGGTACTCCTACGAGTGGACCGGGGACACCTCTCCCCTCCTGGCCCAGATGGAGTGCCGCCAGCGCCCCCGGCTGGACGCCCCGGAGGAGCTGGACCTGCCGGAGCTGGAGTACGAGCTGCTGAAGGTCCGGGCGCCCCTCTTCTACGACCTGTGCAAGGGAGATTTCATCCAGTGGGCGGAACAGCACAACGACAAGCTCCCACAGGAGTATTGGGACGTCTACGAACCCGTGGACCCGGCCCCCTGGGGGGCGGAGGAGGTCTACCAGCTCTACCGGGCCGGCGAGCCCAGCGATCAGTACCTGGTCTGCTGGCCGGACCGGATCCTGGAGATCGACTTCGGCTGGACCCCCACGGCGGACCAGTGCGCCCTGGCAGCGGAGAAACTCCTGGCAGTCTGAGGGAACCCTCACGCAAAGGCGGGGAAGGCGATGCCTCCCCCGCTTTTTCCCGCCGGAAAGCCAATCTGCAACAAGACGTTGACAACGTGCAACGGAGCGGGGGCTGTTGTCCATGATCCCATACAACCTGACAAGCAGAATAACCAGATACGGTCACCAGGTACGCGGGCCGTCGAGGTCGCCGGCCCCCACAGGATTGCCAGCAGGAATCCCGGCA
>CAJFNE010000034.1 GCA_904393855.1 uncultured Oscillibacter sp.
GGGGTTGGCGGGGCGGAAAGCGCCGTCAGCGTAACCGGAGATGATGCCCTCTTTCGCGCAGTACGCGATGTAGCCGGCAAACTCGTTGTTGATGGACACGTCGCTGTAGGGAGCGGTGTCCGCGTGCAGCTCAGCCGCGGTGGTGGGGCCAAGGATCAGGTTGCAGATGATCTTGGCAGCGGCGCCACGGGTCAGGCCGCCCTGAGGATTGAAGCTGCCGTCATTGTAGCCGTCGACAACTCCAATTTCGGAAATCACGGCGACGGCTTCATCATAAGTAATGTCCTCGTCATCCGTGAATTCCTTGGCGCTGGTGTTGACTACGACGAGGGACATCGCCATGGCCAACGCCAGCACCAGAGAAAGGAATTTCTTCATGGATTCTCCTCCTTTTCAAATTTCGCGAATCGCGCCGGCGTCCGCTCCCAGGGGTACGGCATCGGGGGCTAGCCTACCCCGCATTACCCCGACGGGAGATGGGCGTCCCGGCGTCCTTCGCAACCCAACTGTACGCAATCTTTCCAGTGGTTTCAAGGGTTTGGGCGTTCTTTTAACTCAACTGAAAATCGGCGTATCATATAACAGGATTGTTTGATAGGAGGACATAACAAATGGATTTCATGTCAGCGAACCGTAACAAAAAAGCGGAGCGGCCCGAATGTCACCCGGACGACTCCGCTTTCTGTTTTTCTGGCTCCGGCAGGGAGTACTTCTGGCCCCGCTGGACCAGGTCCCCCCGCTCCACCAGCCGCCGCAGCAGCAGCGTGCACTGCTTGGGCCGGATGTGCAGCAGCTGGACGATGTCCTGCCGGTAGGCGAACCCCGCCTGGGTGAGGTACGCCCGGATGGTCTCCCAGTGCCGCTCCGGCGGCACCACGCTGCCGGGGAGATAGTACTTCGCACCGATGCGCACCAGCTTCCGCTGCTCTGTCAGCCGGTGCAGCCGCCCATAGGCCGCCGTCTTGGACACCCCCAGCAGCGCCGTCACGTCCCCCCGGGACAGGGGGCCCTGCTGGGCGGCCTCCAGCAGCCGGGCGTCTTCGTCCTCCCGGCCCTCGTCCCGCCGCAGATCCCGCAGGGACGTGTGCTCCATCCCGCCCCGGATCAGGGCCGCCCGGGTCATTCGGGACAGGCGGGGCAGGTCCACGGGGTTTCGGGAGCGCTCCGTCAGCAGTACCTGGGGCGGGTCGCCGGGGCGGACGCGGCGGCGGGTGTCCTCCAGCATCCGGCGGACGGCGTTGGTGAGAGGCACTTCCCGGTCCGGCAGGCATAGGGCGTCCCGGTCAAAGTCCACCTGGTCCCAGGTGAGGGCCGCGATTTCCTGGGCCTGTAAACCCAGCTGCCATGCCAGCCACAGGGCCAGGCCCGCCGGGCTGCTCCGCTCCGCCTGCAGCACCCGCCACAGCTTGAACTCGTCCACCTGGCCGGAGCGGGGGGTGGATTTCTTCTCCTCCGCCTTCTCCGCCACCAGGGCGGAGAAGCGCACCTGCAGGGCGGGGACCTCCACGCCGCTGATCCGGGCCACCTCCGCCCACCCCTTGTCTGCCAGCTGCCGCAAGATCCAGTCGTGGCGCAGGTCCATGAGCCGCACGGAGCGCTGACCCTCCCTGTCCAGGGCCAGCCGGGCCAGCCGGGAGATGCTCTCCGGCGCCAGGGGCGTCTTTCCCCGGGAGGACAGCACCACCCGGGGGGACAGGTCCCCCTGGGCCTCGTACAGCCGCCACAGCTCCGCCCGCAGGTCCGGCTCCAGGGGGACCATCCGATCCGGCAGCTCCAGCCGGTTGTCCAGAAAGGACACCTGGTTCCAGGTGAGGGCGGAGATCTCCTCCCGGGTCAGCCCTGCCTGCCACGCCAGGCGCAGCACGACGCCCTCCGGCCCCGCCTGCTCCAGGATGCGGCCCATGGCCTCCGGGTCCGGGCGGTTCACCACGTATTTCCGCATGGGCGCGCCTCCTCCCTTACTTACAAAATGTTATTTTTGCACAACAAATAAGGCGGACTTTTGGAAAAATCCGCCTGTGTTTTTTCCTGTAATTCAGGCCTCTGCCTGGTCCGGCGGTGTGCCGGGGGACCGGATGCCGGTCAGGTCCCAACAGCCGTGCCGGGTGATGAGACCGCCGGAGAGCCGCCCGTCCTGCACGGTGAAAATGGCGTCATAGGGCTCCTGATCCACTGAGGAGCGGATGTCTCCGGAGATCAGGTACTTACCGCTCTTCAGCACGCTGCCGGAAAACCGGCTGCGGTGCCCCAGCAGGCTGAGATAGCCGGACACCGCCTGGGTGTCCTCCTGCAGCATCAATTCCCCGGCCCGGGGACCCAGCTGACTTTGCAGCATGACTGCATAGCAAACCTTCTTCACATCATCACTCCTGTACGACGCATTATAATGGGACAAAAAAATGGTAAAAACGGTCACTTTTTCCAAAAACGTCTAAATTTTGACAAAATGAAAGAAATTGTCAAATAAAACGGAGAGCAAACAAGAAAGCGGGGACAGGAATTTCCTGTCCCCGCGTATCGGGGTAAGATGCGTAATCAGGCCAGATTCTGCCAGGCCGCGCCCACGGATCCCTGCTGAATCAGGGTTTCCAGCAGGGAGATCAGGGCCTCCGGCGGCTGGGGCAGGTCCCCTTGAATCCAGCTTTCCAGCAGAGCCAGCAGGAGGGTCTCCCAGCAGGCCAGCTGTGCCTGGTCCGATGCCGGGTCCTCCGCGGTTCCGCAGCGGCGCCGGTAATAGGCCAACGTCTGGGCCAGCAGACTGCCCATGGCACTTGACAGCAGATCCCGCAGGCCGCTCCGGCCCCGGTTTTCCAGCAGGGCCTGGTAGTAGCGGCGGTGCCGGGCGATGTATTGCAGGAGATCTGTCGTGGCCTGCTGCCAGGTGAGGCAGAACTCCTGCCGCGCAAGCAGCTGCTGTGCCTCCCGGCGCAGGGACCAGTCGAACAGGGCGCATACGTCGGGGAAGTGGTAGTAGAATGACTGCCGCCGGATGCCGCACAGCGCGGTCAGCTCCCGCACGCGGATTTGATCCAAAGGCTTTTGCTCCAAGAGCTGCCGGAGAGCGCGGTCCAGATCGTTTTTCGTTCGGTTTTCACAGAGTTCCGCTGGCATAGGTGTACCTTCCTCTCTCTCACAGTCCGCTTTTCCAGGTGACAGCGGTTAATTCTAGCATACCGTGAGCCACTCCGTCCGTCAAGACGCCTTAGAAGGCACAGAAGCGTAAAAAAACGCCGGGGCAAGCCGCCCCGGCGCTTAGTTTACCGCGAGATCTGCTAGGATACCGTCTCCTGCGGGGGTGCGTCCTCCCGGAAGAGCCGCCGCAGGGCGAACAGCGCCGCCATGATGCAGAGGCCCGCGATCACGCAGGCCGCGGCCAGCAGGGTCAGAACCACGGCCCCGGCGCCCTCCCAATCCAGCGGCAGGTAGGTCAGGCAGACCGCCGCCGTCAGCAGCACCGTCTGGAGGGTCCGCCAGCGGAGCAGCCGGGCATCCACGCCCTCCCCCGGGGGCTGGTAGGCCGCCGCCAGGCCGGCGCAGTCCGTGAGGAACTGGAAGTGGAAGTACAGCTGCACCACGCTGATCACCAGGTCCACCGGCGGCAGGTGGCCGGTGACGCTGCCGCCGAAGAGGGCCAGGCCCCAGTCCGCGCCGTTCCACAGCGCCAGCAGGATTCCCAGGGGCCGCAGCAGCGCCAGGTCCCGCCGCTCCCCCTGGAGCTTGCCGATGGCGGAGAGGAACAGCAGGTAGGCCGCCCAGTCCGGCAGGATGTTGAGGGCCCCCAGGTTGATGTCCAGGTAGAGAAAGAAGTATCCCCAGGCAGCGTGGGACGCGCCCCGGTATAAGGTCTCCCGGTCTGTCATTGCGGTCCTCCTTCCACCGGCAGGAGCGTCAGCTCCGCCGCCAGCTCGCCGTTCAGGTACAGGTCCGCGGCATAGGATGCGGGCAGGGGGGCCAGCTCCCCGAGGCCCTGATAGCCGGACCCGCCGCCGCCCAGGAACAGGTCCCCGTCCAGGTCGCCGGGCCCCAGCCGGGTGGAGGCCCAGCTGCTGCCGTCACTGCTGGAACCGCCGCCCCCCTGATTACCGGGGTTCCGCAGCTCGGGACGCGCCTCCCCCTCCGCCATGGGGGCGACGCTGACGCCGATCTGACGATAGGCGGCCTGCCCATCCGGCTCTCCGATATATTCCGCCAGCAGCAGGTCGTTCTCCGACACGTCGTCAAACTCCGCCCGGGGCTGAGGCGTCAGGTCAAAGGAGGTCTGGGGGCCGAAAAACCAGCTGCCACTGTCCTCTATGGTGACAGTGGATGTCACTTTACAGCTGGTCTGATGCCGCACCGTCACCCGGAAATCCCCAGCCTCCGCCTGATAGAGGAAGGCGGGCAGGTCCTCGCAGCCCCAGCTGGCCCAGCTGCCGTCCTGGGTGGCGACCGTCTGAAAATTTCCCTGGGGGACCACCACCCAGCGGCGGTCCTCCCGGTACGCCCGCACGGTCTGGCAGGCCAGATAGTAGGTGTCCGGCTCCATGTCCGGCGGGTCCAGGAGCTCCACCACCAGCAGGGCTTCCCAGACCTCCGGGGCGGTCTCCCGCAGGTTGTAATAGGTGTAGCCGGAGTGCTGGTGGGGCTCGGCGGGGATGCCGCTGTCCCACAGCCCGTCGCCGCCGTCCTCCGCCGCCCGCAGCTCCGCCGCCAGGGCGGACTGCTCCGCCAGCGGCGCGCACAGGGCCCGGTAGATGAAATTCTGGTCCAGCACCGCCTTGGCGTAGGCGTCCAGCGCCCCGGCATAGGTGGTGCAGGACACCGTCCGGGCGGAGGCCATGGCGGCGGCCTGGTTCAGGGAGCCGGAGAGCTGCTCCCCGGAGGGGACCGCCTGGGAGCGGGTGCTCAGCAGCAGGGGCAGGGCCAGGATCACCGCCGCGCAGACGGACACCAGCCCCATCCCCGCCGGGTACCGCTTGAAGCGGGCGATGGCCTCGATCCTGCGCCGGATGTTCTGCCCGCCGTTGGCCATGGAGGAGGTCCCCGGGGTCCGGGCGTACCGCTCGTTGGCCATGGACAGGAGGATGCGGCCGTAGTCCCGCCGGTCCTCCCCCTCCAGCCGCTCCAGCACCCGCTGGTCGCAGAGGGATTCCAGGTCGTTGCCCGCCCGGTCGGCGCAGTACCAGAGGAGCGGGTTGCACCAGTGGATGCACCGGAACAGGCAGATGACGAGACCCCAGGCGGCGTCGCGGTGCTTCCGGTGCAGCAATTCATGAAGCAAAACCTTTTCGTCCAGCACCTCCCCGGCGGGCAGGGCCAGCACCGGCCGGAACACCCCGCAGACAAAGGCGGAGGACAGCCCCGGCACCTCCACGGCGGGGCAGGACGGCAGGCCATAGGCCTCCGCCGCCGCGGCGATTTGGGCGGACGGCTCCGCCCCGGCGGGGGTTCCCCGCCGGAGGGCCAGCCGCAGGCGGAAGTAGGAGACGGCATACCGGGCCAGGAAGAACACCACTCCCAGCACATAGGCCGCGAACACCCATGCCGCCGCCGTCTCCGGCACCGCCAGCCGGGGCAGGGGGATGGGGGCCGTCACGGACGTCAGGCCGTAGTCCCCGGTGAGGGCGGTCTTCAGCGTCTCCACCAGCCAGGGCCAGTTCACCAGCGCGTACCGCCCGCCCCAGCCCGCCGGGAGCAGCAGCACCAGACCCAGCAGCCCCCACACGCCCGCCTGCCAGCGGGGGGACAGCTTGTCCCGGAACACCGCCTTCACCACCAGCAGCAGCGCCGCCGCGCCGGAGGCCGTCAGGGTCTGCAGGAGGAATCCCCAGATGTCCGTCATGGCTTACACCTCCATCTCGTCCAGCAGGCGGCGCAGCTGTTCCCGCTCCTGGGGGGAGAGGGGCTCCTCCTTCAAAAAGGCCGCCACCAAATCCCCGGCGGAGCCCCGATACACCCGCCGGAGGAAGCTCCGCCGCTCCTGGGCCTGGCAGTCCGCCCGGTCCAGGGCCGCCCGGTAGCGGTGGGGGGAGGCGGCCTTGTCAATGGCCACCAGCCCCTTGGCCTCCATCCGGGTGAGATAGGTCAGCACGGTGTTCCGGCTCCAGCCGGTCTCCGGGCGCAGGGCCTCCGTGAGTTCCCCCAGGGTGCTGCCCCCGGCGTCCCACAGGGCGGTCAGCACCGTCCACTCCCGATCCGACAGCTGCGGCATGGCATATCCCTCCTACAAATGTAGTATTCTCTGAGATCATCCTACACCTGTAGGAGTACGCTGTCAAGAGGGAACTATCCTCGCCGAAAAACCGCCTATTTTTCCGGAAAATACACCCATTCGCCGCTCCTCCGCAGCTTTTTTCCGTTTTCCGGGGCCGTCGACAGATTCAGACAGGAAATGACCTGGATTTTGTGTATGATAGGAACATACCTTCCCACATTTTGTGATGTCCCGCCGCCCGGCGGGCAGAAAGGACGAACCATGATGAATCCCATTTCCAAAGAGTACCTGCTGCTGTTCAACGCGATCACCAGCGCGGAGGAGACCCTCAGTCAACTGCGGGAGAGCCTGATCGAGGCGCAGCGGCAGGCGGAGGAGCTGTTCCTGGAGGAACACGAACCGGGGGAGACGTAAAATTCTGTTGCATTTCCCAGGGACAACCGGAGGCGGATGTGGTATCCTGTACCTGAGAAATTCGGGACAGGAGGAGCGCCATGCTGCACATCGGCTGTCATCTGTCCTCCAGCAAGGGGTTTGCCGCGATGGGCCGGCAGGCGCTGGAGCTGGGGGCGGATACCTTTCAATTCTTCACCCGCAATCCCCGGGGGAGTCGGGCCAAGGACCTGGACCCCGCGGACGCGGCGGCCCTGACGGCCCTGCTGGGGGAGCGCGGGTTCGCGCCCATCATCGCCCACGCGCCCTACACCCTGAACCTCTGCGGGGCGGAGGAGCCCAACCGGACCTTTGCCCGGGAGACCATGGCCGACGACCTCCTCCGCCTGGAGCACGTGCCGGGGCAGTACTACAACTTCCACCCCGGCAGCCACGTGGGCCAGGGGATCGAGGCTGGGATCACTTACATCGCGGAGGGGCTCAACGCCATCCTGCGGCCGGACCAGTCCACCACGGTGCTGCTGGAGACCATGGCCGGCAAGGGCAGCGAGGTGGGCGGCCGGTTCGAGGAGCTCCGGGAGATCCTGGACCGGGTGGCCCTGGGGGACAAGCTGGGCGTGTGTCTCGATACCTGCCACGTCTCCGATGCCG
Source organism: uncultured Oscillibacter sp. (assembly GCA_904393855.1). GTDB lineage: Bacteria > Bacillota > Clostridia > Oscillospirales > Oscillospiraceae > Oscillibacter. Next base: position 7,238 of record CAJFNE010000034.1, read on the forward strand.
GGTACGACATCATCGGGGATCTGGATGGGGTGCTGACGGAGTTCGACCGCGTGATCGGCCTGGAGCGGCTGAAGGCCGTCCACCTGAACGACAGCAAGAACCCCACCGGCGCCCATAAGGACCGCCACGAGCGCATCGGCGAGGGATGCATCGGCCTGGAGGCCCTGACCCGGGTGGTGCGCCACCCGGCCCTGCGGGATCTGCCCTTCTGCCTGGAGACCCCCAACGACCTGCCCGGCTACGCCCGGGAGATCGCCCTGATGCGCACCCAGGCGGAGACCTGAGGAAAAGCCCGCCGCGGACAAGGTGTCCGCGGCGGGCTTTTTGACGGCAAATTTTGATCCTCACGGGTGTACCTGTGTGTGCCCGCCGGTACGGGGCCAACGCGAAAGGGCGGACACACCGGCCCGCCTGGGCGCCCCGGAGAGGGAAGTGACATATTCCCCAGCCCCTGCGCATAGGTTGTCCCAGAGGTGAGAAACATGCGCGTGGACTGGAAGAATCTATCCCGGCGGCTGCAGGCGGGGGTCCTGGCCGCCGGTACGCTGTGGGTGGTGACGGTCACCGCTGGCAGCGACACCGCCGCCTCCGCCCTGTCGGCGGTGCGGGAGGCCCTGCCCCTGGGCATCCTGCGCTGGGAGCTGGGGGACCTATGGGCGGAGGACCAGCTGTCCCCCGCCGTGGCCATGGCCCTGGGGGAGTCGCCCCTGCTGGCGGCGGCCCGGCCCCTGGTGGCGGAGCTGCGGCGGCAGGAGGAGACGGAGGAGGATACCCCGGAGGAGGAGATCGAGACCGTCCCCGTGGAGGAGACTCCCCTGGATGCCCCGGAGGCCGCCGACAACGGCGTGCCGGCCCGGACCCTGGTACCCACGGACCCTAGCGGCTACACGGTGGTGGGACGGGCCTACATCACCAACACCACGGACCACCAGCTCTCCGTCCCGGCGCTGCAGGAGAACTTTGCCGCCGTGCTGACCCCGGAGGAGCCCCAGATCCTGATCCTCCACACCCACGGCAGCGAGGCCTACACCCCCGCCGGGGACGCGGACATCGTCTGGTCCGGCAACTACCGCACCACGGACTCCCGCTACAACGTGGTGGCGGTGGGGGACGCCATGGCGGAGGTCTTTGCCGAGGCGGGCATCTCCGTGCTCCACGACCGGACGCTGTATGACTACCCCTCCTACAACGAGGCCTATGACCGCTCCCTGGCGGCCATCCAGAGCTATCTGGCCCAGTACCCCTCCATCCAGTTCATCCTGGACATCCACCGGGACGCCATCGAGGACGGGGAGGGGAACCAGTACAAGGTGGTCTCCACCATCGACGGCGTGGGGACCTCCGCCCAGATGACCCTGGTGGTGGGCAGCGACGGCAGTGGGCTGTCCCATCCCAACTGGATGGAGAACCTGAAGCTGGCGGTGGCGCTGCAGCAGGACATCCTGACGGAGTACCCCACTCTCATGCGGCCCATCCTCCTGCGGAACTCCCGGTACAACCAGCATGCCACCACCGGCTCCCTGCTGGTGGAGGTGGGGGCCGCCGGCAACTCCCCGGAGGAGGCGGCCCTGGCGGGCCGGCTGTTCGCGGAGCACATGGTGGAGGTACTGGAGGCGAGAAGCAAATAAGAAACCAGCCCATCCGGCAGGATGGGCTGGTTTTTTGCTAATTCTCAGTCGGTCACATAGGGCAGCAGGGCGATCTGACGGGCGCGCTTGATGGCCTCCGTCAGCTGGCGCTGATGCATGGCGCAGGTACCGGTGGTTCTGCGGGGCAGGATCTTGGACCGCTCGGACACGAAGCGGCGCAGCTTGGCGGCATCCTTGTAGTCGATGGACTCGCACTTCTCAGCACAGAACTGGCAGACCTTGCGGCGCTTGCCGCGGCCGGGCCGGGCGGGTCTCGCTTCACGATCAAAAGGCATGAGAGTTTCCTCCTTTTTATAAAATCAAATCAGAACGGGAGTTCCCCGTCCTCCTCGCCGATTTCAGCGAAATCGGACGGCCCGCCGCCAGAGGGCGCGGGCGCGGAATAGGCGGGAGCACCGTAGGACGGCGCGGAGCCGTAGTCTCCGCCGGCATCCCGCTTGGAGTCCCCGAAGTAGACGTTGTCCGCCACCACCTCGGCGCTGCGGCGCTTGCCGCCGTCCCGGTCGGTCCAGTCGCGAATCTGCAGCCGGCCCTCCACCACGGCCATGCGGCCCTTGGTGAAGTACTTGCTGACAAACTCCGCCGTGTTCCGCCAGGCCACGATGTCGATGAAGTCCGTCTCCTTCTCGCCGCTCTGGGACTTGAAATCCCGGTCCACGGCCAGGGAGAAGCTGGTGACGGCGGTGCCGCTGCTGGTGCGGCGCAGCTCGGGGTCACGGGTCAGGCGACCCATGAGGATGATCTTGTTGAGCACGGGAATCCCTCCCTTACTCGCCCTTGCAGACGATCAGGGAACGCATGATGCCGTCGGTGATCCGCAGCACGCGGTCCAGCTCCCGGGGGAAGGACGGCTCGCTGGTGAACGTCATCAGCACGTAGTAGCCCTCGGTCTTGTAGTTGATGGGATAAGCCAGCTTGCGGCTGCCCCACTCCTCCACCTCGACGGCGGAGCCGTTCTGCTCGGCCAGGGTCTTGAACTTCGCCACCAGTGCGGCGATGCCCTCCTCACCCTGTGCAGGGTCGATGATATACACGACCTCATAATTGGCAGAAACCTTTGCCATATTTGCACCTCCTTTTGGACAAATGGCCCTCATTCTGGATGAGAGCAAGGATTGCCCGCAAAACGCGAGCTCTATTATTATATAAAAAAAGCAGAAAATGTCAAGAAAAACTTTTTCTTTTCTGGACAAAGCGGGGGAAAGTCAGATTTTTTCTTTACCTGCGGCATCTTTTCTGCTATAATACCCTAGTTATGATGGACCCATAGCGCCCAAGGGGCGCTATGGAGATCAGAAAGAGAGGAGGCGGCGCCCTGTGAAATTCAAGAAATGGAACATCCACACCCCGGCGGAGCAGGACGTCGTCCACCTGCGGGAGGCGGGATACCCCTACCTGCTCTCCACGGTGCTGGCGGCCCGGGGCATCACCACGGCGGAGGCCGCGGCGGAGTTCCTGGACCGGGAACGGAGCCTGACCCTCTCCCCCATGCAGATGCGGGATATGGACAAGGCCGTGGCCCGCATCCAGCGGGCCATTGCCGACGGCGAGACCATCGCCGTGTTCGGGGACTACGACGTGGACGGCATCACCTCCACCGTGCTGGTCCGGGACTATCTGAAGAGCTGCGGCGCCAAGTGCCTGCGGTATATCCCCCGGCGGATCGAGGACGGCTACGGATTGTCCAAGGAGGCGATCCAGGCCCTGCGGGACCAGGGCGCCACGCTGATGATCACCGTGGACTGCGGGATCACCGGCGGGGAGGAGGTGGACTTCGCCAACAGCCTGGGGCTGGACGTGGTGGTCACGGACCACCACGAGTGCAAGGAGACCCTGCCGGACGCCGTGGCGGTGGTGGACCCCCACCGGCCGGACTGTCCCTATCCTTTCAAGCACCTGGCGGGCGTGGGCGTGGCGCTGAAGCTGGTGCTGGCCCTGGGGGGCGAGAACCGGGAGGACGCCCTCTTCGCCCGCTACTGCACCCTGGCGGCCATCGGCACGGTGGCCGACGTCATGCGGATGGAGGGGGAGAACCGCACCATCGTCTCCTGCGGGCTGGAGGCGCTGCCCCACACGGATTTCGTGGGCGTCCACGCCCTGCTGCGGGAGGTGGGGCTGCTGGGCAAGCCCATCAGCTCCATCCAGGTGGGCTTCGCCCTGGCCCCCCGGATCAACGCCGCAGGCCGCATGGGGGAGGCGGACCTGGCCGCGGACCTGCTGGAGACCGACGACCCCGCCCGGGCCGAAGAGCTGGCCAAGCAGCTGTGCGACCTGAACCGGGAGCGCCAGGCGGTGGAGCAGGCCATCTGCGCCGACGCCACCGCCAAGATCGGCAAGCTCCGGGCGGAGGAGCGCAGCGCCCTGGTCCTCTTCAGTGAGGACTGGCACCAGGGCGTGGTGGGCATCGTGGCCTCCCGCCTCAGTGAGAAATACTCCTGTCCCAGCTTCATGATCCACCTGAAGGACGGCGTGGGCAAGGGGTCCTGCCGGTCCTACGGCGGGCTGAACCTGATCGCCGCCCTGGAGTCCTGCGCGGACCTGCTGGACGGCTTCGGCGGCCACGAGCTGGCGGCGGGCTTCACGATCCCCGAGCGGAACATCGACGCCTTCCGGGCCCGGATGAACCGCTATGTCCGCTGCGCCTCCGGCGGCAGTCTGCCGGTGAGCTCCCTGGACCTGGACGCGGCCATCGCTTGCCCGGGTGAGTTGACGCTGGAGCAGGTGGAGGACCTGGGGCGGCTGGAGCCCTACGGCGCGGGGAACCCCCGGCCCTCCTTCGCCCTGCTGGGGGCCACGCTGGACGCCGTCCAGCCCGTGGGCCAGGGGCGGCACCTGAAAATCCGCCTCAGCAAGGGCACCAGCCGGTTTGAGGCCATCTTCTTCTCCGTGATGGCGGAGGAGTGCGGCCTGTGCGCCGGCACCCGGGTGGACGCCGCGTTCTACCTGCAGGCCAATACCTTCCGGGGCAACACCACGCTGCAGCTGCAGCTGATCGACCTGCGGCCCTCCCTGACGCCCAGCCGCCATGAGGCGGCGGACCTGACGCTGCTGCACCGCCTGCTGGAGGGCGGCGCCGTCACCTGCCAGGAGACTGTGCGTCTCCGGCCCTCCCGGGACCAGTTCGCGTCCTGCTGGCGGGCGCTGGAGGGCCGGCTGCGCCATGGCAAGGCGGAGGTGGACGCCCTGCCCTATCTGCGGACCCTGGCGGCCCGGGTGGGCGGGTGCGACGGATTCCTGCGCAGCGCCCTGGCGCTGGAGGTGTTCCAGGAGCGGGGGCTGATCTCCATGTCCTATCACGAGGATCAGCTGCAGCTGTGCCTGAACGCTACCCAGGGCAAGGTGAATCTGGCGGAGTGTCCCTATCTGTCCCGCCTGCGGGACCATTCATCCGAGGGGAGGTGAGCGGTATGACCATTGAGGAGCAGTACGACCATCTGGAGGCCACGATCCGCGGCTATAATCAGGCGGCGGACTTCGAGCGGATTCATGCCGCCTACGAATTCGCACGGGAGGCGCATAAGGACCAGAAGCGCAAGAGCGGCGAGCCCTATATCATCCACCCCCTGGCGGTGGCACAGATCGTGGCGGAGGAGCTGAGGCTGGACAGCGAGTCCATCGAGGCCGCCCTCCTGCACGATGTTATCGAGGATACGGAGGCCACCGAGGAACAGGTGGCCAAGCTCTTCTCCCCCACGGTGGCCGCCCTGGTGGAGGGGGTCAGCAAGCTGACCCGCATCCAGTA
>CAJFNE010000035.1 GCA_904393855.1 uncultured Oscillibacter sp.
GCCGGTGACGCCCAGCAGCACCTGCTCCTTCAGCCCGTTCTCGATGCCCTCCGCCAGCTTGGCGATGGCCTGGGGCTGGTCGCCGGAGGGCTGGTATTCGGATACGACTTCAAATTTCGGCATAGGCAAATTCTCCGCAGTGATTTTCCAATATGGACCGGGGACCAGCCCAGGGGGCCAACGGCCCCCCGCCGCGTCAGCGGCGTACAAGCGTTTTGCCTTAGGCAAAACCTTGGACCGGGCGGGCTCTGCCTGCCCGGTCTATTCCCATCACGGGGCCCCCGCAAAAGCGCGGCTTTTGTGGGGCTCCCCGGAGGGCTTGTATTCAGAAACGACTTCAAATTTCGGCATAGGCAAATTCTCCGCAGTGATTTTCCAATATGAGCCGGGGGGCGCGGGCCCCGCGCCGAATATGAGCCGGGGGGCGCGGGCCCCGCGCCGCGTCAGCGGCGTACAAGCGTTTTGCCCCGGGCAAACCCTTGGACCGGGCGGGCTCCGCCTGCCCGGTTTATTCCAAGCACGGGCCCCTGATACACTCGCTCCGATTATATCACCGGCTCTCCCGAATTGCAAACATTTGTTCTATATTCCCCACCCGCCCGCGACCGCTTGCGAAAGCCCCCATCCCATGGTAGAATATCGTCATCTGTAAATCGACAGGGAGGCGTTCCTATGCGGGAAATGCGGAAAAGAAGGGCGATCGCCACGGCGGGAGCCAGGAACAGGAGGTGATGCTATTTTCGACTAGGAGGTTTCTATGCATTCATATCCCGATCCCAACGTGGTGTTCCCCAACGACTATGGGACCACCTGTTTTCTGAAAAACGTGATCACCGCCCCCAACATCCAGGTGGGCGACTACACCTACTATGACGACCCCGTGGACCCCACCGCCTTTGAGCGGAACAACGTCCTCTTCAACTGGCCGGAGTTCGGGGACCGGCTGATCATCGGCAAATTCTGCGCCATCGCCAGCGGCGTGCAGTTCGTGATGGGTAGCGCCAACCACCGTATGTGCAGCATCAGCACCTACCCCTTCCACGTCTTCGGCGGCGCCTGGGAGTCGCACACTCCGCCCCACCTGTCCCAGCTCCCTTTCAAGGGGGACACCGTGGTGGGCAACGACGTGTGGCTGGGCCGGGAGAGCGTCGTCATGCCCGGCGTCCGCATCGGGGACGGCGCCATTGTGGCCGCCTGCTCCGTGGTGACCCGGGACGTGCCGCCCTACACGCTGGTGGGCGGGAATCCCGCCCGGGAGATCCGCAAGCGGTTCGACCCGGAGCTCACCGCATTGCTGCTGGAGCTGCGCTGGTGGGACTTTTCGCCGGAACGGCTGGACGCTTTCCTGCCCACCCTGTGCAGCGGCGATCTGGACGCGGTCCGAGAGACGATCCGGCACATGCTGGGCAAGGCATAGCACATTCAGGCGGCCCCTGCGGGCGCCGCTTTTTCCTTGCCCACCACGTTCTACCGCGTCAGGTACCCGCTCTCGGAAAAGGAAATGAAATCCCGGTCCGCCACGATGATATGGTCCGACAGGGGCACGTCGATGGTGGCCAGGGCCGCCTGGACCTGCTCCGTGGCCGCGAAATCCTCCTGGGAGGGCTGGGCAATGCCGCTGGGGTGGTTGTGGGCCAGGATCACGGCACTGGCGGAGTTCAGAATCGCGTTCTCCACGATCTTGCGGACATCCAGCGGGGCGGAGCCGACACCGCCCTCTCCCAGCCGCTTGCACACCAGGAGCTTGCCTTTTCGGTCCAGACACAGCTGGTAGAGGACCTCGTGGGTCTCCCCGGCGAAGTGCTCCATCAGGTAAGCGCCCGCCTTGGCGGCGGTGTTCAGGATCAGATCCTGCCGGTGGGCGTCCGCCAGACGGGCCTTGTGGCACAGCCGGGGCACCAGCTTCAGGAGGATCGCGGCGCTCTCCCCGATGCCGTCCACCTTCTGCAGGTCCTCCACCGGCGCGGCCAGCACACCGGAGAGGGACCCGTAGCGATCCATCAGGGCATGGGCGATGGGATTGGTGTCCCGCCGGGGGATGGCGTAGTAGAGCAGCAGCTCAAGCGCCTCGTGGTCCGCAAAGCTGTCCAGCCCGCCCCGCAGGAACCGCTCCCGCATCTTCTCCCTGTGCCCGTCGTGGATGCCCATGGGTACCTCCTCCCGGCCGCCGCCTCCGGCTCGGCCATTTTTTATATGAGCGAATTATTATACCACATCCTCCCGCTCTTCTCAAGGTGTTTTGCTCTGTAAAATTCTGCGGAAGTCTGCTTTCGCCCGGTTGACAGAAGCAAAATTTTAGCATAATATAAACAATGACATAGATCTCTGCAAACTGCAGATCATAACATCCGGTAGGTAAGGCTACCACAGGGATATGGATCGCTGCCGCGAAATGATGGAGACATCATCAGATGGTTTGAACAGGCGATATCGAACACGAAGGTATCATCTAACGCGATTTCACCGCCTTGTGAGGCTAAAGCTTGTACGGTTGCGCGCCTTCTGGCATCAGAGGGCTTCTCCCAGTCGTATCGGATGGATCGGCTGGGTCGTTTTTATTTTAGAGAGAGGAGGTCACGCGCCATGCTGGAACTGGAGACTGAGCGGACGGAACTGCTGGAAAAAATTGAGGATCTGCTGGAGCGAAAACAGTACGCCCAGCTGCGGGACCTCCTGCTGCCGCTGGAGGCCCAGGACATCGCCGTGCTGTGCGGGGAGCTGGACGACCGGGTCCCCCTGGTGTTCCGGCTGCTGCCCAAGGAGCAGGCGGCGGAGGTGTTCGTGGAGCTGGACTCCGACGAGCAGGAGCTGCTGATCCGCAGCTTTTCCAACACGGAGCTGAAAGAAGTGCTGGACGAGCTGTACCTGGACGACACCGTGGACATCGTGGAGGAGATGCCCGCGGGCGTGGTCAAGCGCATCCTGCAGCACTCGGACCCGGAGACCCGTAAGAGCATCAACGAAATTTTAAAGTACCCGGAGGACTCCGCCGGCAGCATCATGACCACGGAGTTTGTGGACCTGAAAGAGACCATGACGGTGGAGGACGCCCTGAAGCGCATCCGCCGCACCGGTCCGGACAAGGAGACCATCAACATCTGCTACGTCATCGACGACCGGCGGCACCTGCTGGGCTATCTCTCCATTCGGACCCTGCTGCTCTCCGAGGAGGACGACATCATCGGAGAGATCATGGACACCAACGTGATCTCCGCCAACACCCTGGACGACCAGGAGGATGTGGCCCAAACCCTGAACAAGTACGACTTCCTGGCCCTGCCGGTGGTGGACACGGAGAACCGGCTGGTGGGCATCGTCACCGTGGACGACGCCATGGACGTTCTGCAGGAGGAGGCCACCGAGGATATCGAAAAGATGGCGGCCATCCTGCCTGGCGACAAGCCGTACCTGAAAACCGGCGTCATTGAGACCTGGAAGGCCCGGACCCCCTGGCTGATGCTGCTGATGCTCTCCGCCACCTTCACCGGAATGATCCTGACCCACTTTGAGAATTCCCTGGCGGCGGTGCCGGTGCTGACGTCCTATATTCCCATGCTCTCTGGCACCGGCGGCAACAGCGGCACCCAGGCCTCCACCGCGGTCATCCGCGCCCTGTCCCTGGGGGAGGTGCGCTTCGGCGACCTGCTGCGGGTGGTGTGGAAGGAGTGCCGGGTGGCCCTGGTCTGCGGCCTCTGCCTGGCCATCGCCAACTTTGCCAAGATGATGGCGGTGGACCGCTGGCTGCTGGGGAACCCCTCCGTGACGCCAGCGGTGGCGGCGGTGGTGTGCTCCACTCTGGTGGGCACCGTGGCCTGCGCCAAGCTGGTGGGCGCCTCCCTGCCCATCCTGGCGGAGAAGATCGGCTTCGACCCGGCGGTGATGGCCTCGCCCTTCATCAGCACCATCGTGGACGCCCTGTCCCTGCTAATTTACTTCCGCTTTGCCATCTGGATTTTGGGAATATAAGGGAAATCGAAAGAGGAGCCTCACGGCTCCTCTTGATCTTTTACAATGCAGTTATTTGCGGCGTACTCTAAGAAGATTCCAATGAGTTCGTTTCGGGTCCTTCCCGTTCTCTTGGAAATCTCATCCAGTTTATCCACGGTCTCCTGTTTGACCCTGACCGAGAATGTATGGTATCCGTCCGGCTTTTTTTTCGCACTTTTAGGCTTCGGGCCTATAATTAAATCGGACATGATATCACCTGCTTCCTGTTTTGTATTTTACACTTGATTTCCCCGAAAATATATGGTATATAATTTATAACATAAATTGTATAACATATATATGGAGGAGATTTAGATGCCCGCTTCTACTTCGACCAACACCTGTTCTGACTGCCGGTACTTTCACCAGCATTATGTCCGGCACCGCAACGGGGCGTACGGGAAAACCGGGTTCGGACACTGTTCCCATCCCCGGATAAAAAGCCGAAAACCGGACGTCCCCGCCTGTGACAAATTTTTACCGCGCCCGGACCATACATAACCCGCCCGTTCCTGCGCACACTACCTCACGGCGGAACGCCAATACTTTTCACGCAGGAGGAATTCTATCATGGCTAACAACTGCACGCCGAACCAGAGCATCAAGTGCACGGTGAACAACTGCGCCAACCACTGCCAGGACGCCAACTACTGCAGCCTCAACAGCATCCAGGTGGGCACCCACGAGACCAACCCCACCGAGATCAAGTGCACCGACTGCGAGAGCTTCAAGCTGAGATAACCCTGCAGCCCCTGCGGGAGCCCTGGGGAAGCGCTGCCGCCTCCCCAAGGCTCCTCCTACATAGCTTGCAAGGGGGCGGTGTAATGAAATCCAGGGGACCGGCGCGGATCGCCGGGGCGGCGGCAGGCCTGGCCAACGGCCTCTTCGGCGGAGGCGGCGGCATGGTGTTCCTGCCCATCCTCTCCCGGTTCGGCAAACTGGACCAGCGGCAGCTCTACGCCACCTGCGTGGGGGTGATCTTCCCGGTGTGCCTGGTGTCCGCCGCCGTGTACCTGCTGCGGGGCGGCGTCTCCCTGACGGCAGCCCTGCCGTATCTCGCGGGCGGACTGATCGGCGGCTGGCTGGGCGGGAAGCTCTATGGGAAAGTCCCCACGAAGCTGCTCAAGTGGCTTTTTGCCGCCTTCCTCTTCTACGCGGGGGGGAAGTATCTGCTGTGACGGACTGGCTGCTGCCCTTCCTCTGCGGTCTGGGGGCCAGCGTGATCTCCGCCTGGGGCGTGGGCGGTGGAACGCTGCTGCTGCTGGTGATGACGCTGTTCCTGGATGTGGACCAGCGGACCGCCCAGGGGATCAACCTGCTCTTCTTCCTGCCCACCGCCCTCAGCGCCCTGCTCTGCCATGCCCGGGGCGGCTATCTGGACAAGCCCACCCTGAAAGCCGCCATCCCCTGGGCGGTGGCCGCCGCCCTGACCGGGGCCTGGATCGCCACGAACCTGGACGTGGAGGTGCTCCGCAAGCCCTTCGGCATTTATCTGCTGCTCTCCGGCGTCTCCCTGCTCTGGCCGGACAGCAAGAAGCGGACGTGATGCGTCTCACGTCCGCCTTTTTCAGCCAAACTCCTGGGACAGCCGCTCCCAGAGCCAGAACAGCACCGCCGCCCACCAGAACCCTGGGTGGCAAACGCGCAAAAAAACATCCATGCCCTGCGGGGCATGGATGTTTTTCTCTTAACGCAAGCTCTCCTGCAGCTCCAGCACCACTTCCAGGCGCTCTCCGTCCCGCCAGAGGACCATGGACAATTCATCACCCACGTAACAGTGGCGGCGGACCCGCAGCAGGTCCCGGCTGGTCCGCAGTTCCTCCCCGCCGGCGGAGAGGATGTAGTCCCCCACCTGGATGCCGGCCCGGGCCGCTGCGGAACCACGGGTGACGTCGATCACCTCCAGCCCCCACAAATCCGTCCCCAGCTGGACGCCCTCCTGGTAGACCGTGACGCCCAGCAGAGGCTCCGGCTGGGCCTCGCCCCAGGTCAGGATGTCGTTGGTGATCCGCTCCACAGAGGTGGAGGGAATGGCGAAGCCCAGGCCCTCCACATTGGAGTACTCCGAGGTCATCTTGATGACGTTGATGCCCACCACCTGGCCGTACTGGTTGATGAGCGGCCCGCCGGAGTTGCCGGAGTTCAACGCGGCGTTGGTCTGGATCAGGGTCATCACTCGGCCGTCCACCACCACGTCCCGGTCGATGGCGGACACCAGGCCGTCTGTCAGGGTGCCCCGCAGCTCCACGCCCAGGGGGTTGCCGATGGCGTACACGGTGTCCCCCACCGTCAGCAGGTCGGAGTCCCCAAACTCCGCGGTGGGCAGTCCCTCCGCGTCCACCTTCAAAACCGCCAGGTCATTGTCCTGGTCGCCGCCCACATACCGGGCGGTATACTGGATGCCGGTGTCCAGCACCACCACGCACTCCGAGCCGCCCTCCAGCACGTGATAATTGGTCAGAATATATCCGTCGGAGGAGAAGATGACGCCGGTGCCCACGGAGACGCCGTCTTCCAGCTGGGCCATCACCATCACCACCGCCGGGTTCACGGCCTGATAGACCTCCTGGGCGGTAAGGACCGCCCCGTGGTCCAGGCGCAGCGTCAGGGAGCCCCCCTGCCCGGAGGGCCAGGTGGGAATGGTAATCTCCCCGGAGGTCTCGTGGATCGGCTCCTCGTCGTAGTACTGCTCGAAGGGATCATCCCGAATCTCGGCGGACCGGCCCTCCAGCAGCAGGGACACGCCCGCCAGCAGCACGATACCCGCAAAGCAGGCCAGGAAGATCCAAAGGCCCCTCCTCCGCCGCTTCCGCCGGGGTGAGGCGGTCTCCTCCTGCCGCCCGCCATGCTCCGGTCCGGCCGCCGGAGTGAGACCGGAGGCGGGAGGGCGGCGGTAGGTCAACACCCGCTCCCCCGGCAGATGCCGGGAGGCGGGCCGCCGGTAGGTCTCCACGATTTCATTGGGCAGCCGGCCCTCCCGGCCAGCCTGATTGCGTTCGTCCATGCGGTCTCACTCCAGAGTCAGGGAGAAGGAGAACGTGGTCACTCCGTCCTCGCTGGTCACGTTGATCTTTTCCTTGTGCTGTTCCAGGATCGTCTTGACGATGTAGAGTCCCAGGCCCACGCCGTCCTTGTCCTCACTGCGGGACTTGTCGCTCTTGTGGAACCGCTCGAACAGCAGCGGCAGTTCCTCCGCGGGGATGGTGTCCCCGATGTTGCGCACCGTCACCCGGGCCTTGCCGTCCCGTGCAGCGACGCCCAGATAGAGGGTCGTGCCCTCCCGGGCGAATTTGGCGGCGTTGTCCAGCAGGTTGTAGATCACCTGGGTGATCATGTCGTTGTCCCCCAGCACCAGGATCGGCTCGTCGGGGATGTCGGCATCCACGTCCAGATGCCGGTCGTTGATCTTCTGCTCCATGGAGATCAGCACCCGGCGCATGCTCTCGCAGAGGTCGAAGTGGTTGCCGTTCCGCAGAGGGTCCATGGTCTGCAGCTGACTGACGTCCAGCATCCGGCGGACCATGCGGCTCAGCCGCCGGCTCTCGTCGGAGATGATCTGCAGGTACTTCCGCTCGTTCTCCGGGGGGATGGTGCCGTCCAGGATGCCGTCCGTATAGCCGGCGATGGTGGTCATGGGAGTCTTCAGCTCGTGGGAGATGTTGGCGATGAACTCCCGCCGCTGCCGCTCCGTCTGCTGTAAGCTCTCGGCCATGTTGTTAAAGGAGGCCGCCAGCTCCCCCACCTCGTCGTTGCGGCCGTAGTCCTTCATGCGCACGTCAAAGTCGCCCTCGGCGTAGCGCCGGGTGGCCTGGGCCATCTCCCGGATGGGCTTCACCTGCCGCATGGCGGTGATGGAGGCCGCCATGAAAGCGATCATCAGGGACACCAGCGCCGTCATGAAGAACAGGCCCACAAAGCCCTGCCACATGGTGTCCAGGGAGGTCATGGTGGCCACGGCAAACACCTCGCCCACGATCTCCCGGGTCTCCGAGTTCACGGCGGGCACGCCCACCACGAACCGCCTCTGCTCATAGAGGCCGTCCAGATCGTCCCGCCGGGAGGAGGAGCCCTCCTCCATGACGCTGCGGGTCATGTCCTCCGGCATGGTCAGCACCATGCCGTCCAGACTCTCATCCGTGGCCAGCAGCACGTGGCCTTCCACGTCGCAGATCAGGAAATCCACATCCGACACCATGGCCGCGAAGGAGGCCAGCTGCTGGAAATCCGGGTCGCTGCGCAGCTCCTCCATGGAGAGGTAGCGGCCGCTCTCCAGATAGCTGACCGACAGCTGGCTCACCACCCGGGCCTGACTCAAAATCTCGTCGCTGCGCTGCCGCCCGGCGTAGTTGTAGCTCAGGGTAAAGAACGAGGCGCCCAGCAGGAACAGGGTCAGCATCACGGTGCCCGCTGTGACGAACAGCTGCCGCCAGTATAGTCCCTGAAACCGTCCCTTAAGCTTTTTCATCCTTCGTCTTTTCCGCCGGTACGCCGACTGTTTCAAATTTATATCCCACGCCCCAGACCGTCTTCAGCGCCCACTGGTCCGAGACGTTCTCGATCTTCTCCCGCAGGCGCTTGATATGCACGTCCACGGTCCGGCTGTCACCGAAGTAGTCGAAGCCCCACACCTCGTCCAGCAGCTGGTTGCGGGTGTAGACCCGGTTGGGGGTGGCCGCCAGATGGTACAGCAGCTCCAGCTCCTTGGGCGGCGTGTCCACCTTCTTCCCGTCCACGATCAGCTCGTAGGAGTCCAGGTCGATGATCAGCTTGTCAAACACCAGGCGCTTGCTGGTGTCATTGGGGATCTCCGTCCGGCGCAGCACGGCGTTGATGCGGGCGATGAGCTCCTTCATCTCGAAAGGCTTGATCACATAGTCGTCGGCGCCCATCTCCAGTCCTTGAATCCGGTCAAAGACCTCGCCCTTGGCCGTCAGCATGATAATGGGGACCTTGCTGGTCTCTCGAATCTTGGCGCACACCGCCCAGCCGTCCATCACCGGCAGCATGATATCCAGCAGGATCAGATCCGGCACCTGCTTTTGGAACTCCTCGATGGCCTTCCCGCCGTCGCCGGCAATCCGGACGTCAAACCCCTCCTTCACCAGGTACATCTGAATCAGATCGGAGATGTTGCGGTCGTCCTCGACCACCAGAATATCACGGCCCATAGTGTCCCTCCCCAGTATTGTATCTTTCTTCCTGTATTATACCCGCATCCATCCAGCGGGTGTTGAATATTCTGTAAATCCTCAGGCGGTCTCCGTCCAGGCAACACACTGGCCGTCGGCCTCCGCCGCCGCGGAGAGAAACGCCTGCAGACCCAACCCGCTGGCGCCGCTGCCCAGCCAGACCGTCACATCTCCCCGCCGGGCGGATACCCCCTGCAGCAAGGAGGCGGCGCTGGAACTGCCGCGCAGCTCATATCCACTCCGATCCAAATCCGCCTCCAGGCAGCGGTAGCCTGCCGCCTGGGCCTCCCGAAGGCTCTCCGCCGTGCTGTTCTGCACGAAGCACAGCCGCGTCTTGCCGCAGGTAGCCAGCTCCAGGGCGGCGTTGCCCGCCGCCAGCTGCTCCGCCACGCTCCGCTCCGTGTCCGACGCGTCCACCAGGATGGCGATGCTCTGCCCCCCGGCGGCCATGCGCCGCAGCAGGTCGCCCTGCTCCTCCAGGAACTCCACCGTGCAGAAGAACGCCGCCTGGGCGTCGTAGCGGTCCAGGACGTCCAGCAGCGCCGCCGTGTCCTCTCCCGCCTCCAGGCACAGGTAGATGCGTTTTCCATCCACCTCCACGCCGGGAGACGGCTCCGGCGTCACCACAGTGGTCTCCTCCTGCTCCCGCTGCTCCCGCAGATAGTCCGCGTACCGGCTGGCCATGGTGAAAGAGGCCGCATTGGCAAACATCTCCGGCGTCAGACCGTAGCCCGGCCGGCGGAGCCACGCCAGGTCCCCCTGCACCACCTGGCCGTCCACGGTGATGCGGACATCCGTCACGGAGTACTGCAGGCCGAAGAACTGCGCCACCAGACCGGCGGGCACATAGGTCTCCCCGTTCCGCCGCACGGCGCCGGGCGTGTAGATATTGCCGTCCGTGTCATGGGCCGTGCTGCTGCCGTATTCAAACCACAGGGACCGCCCGCTGGTATACAGGATCACCTGGTCGCTGTTGGCAATCCGGCCAATGTTCAGTGTGTCCCGCACCGAACCGGTGAAGATGGAACTGGCAATGTACAGGTATCCATCCTGCCAGAAAGGCATGGTGCTGTCGGACATGGGCAGGATGCTCTCGCCCGCCGCCATGAAGCAGATGTATCCGGACGCCGCCTGGGCCGGCGGCGGGGCCATCTGCACCATCAGCAGCAGGCAGCACAGCGCCGCCGCCAGTTTCTTTCTCATTCCGCCGCCTCCTCTCCGGTGCAAATCGGTCGTGCAATGTAGTATGATATTGTACCACAGACCCACGAAATTTGTAAAGCGTCACCCGGGCAGATAGGACTCCACAGAGACGCCGGTGTAGTAGTGGGTCAGGATCTCCACATAGTCCGCCCCGTCCGCCGCCATCTGGTTGGCGCCGTACTGGCTCAGACCCACACCGTGGCCGAAGCCGGTGACAAAGAACACCAGCTTCCCGTCCTGGACCTCCCACTCAAAGCAGGCGGAGCGGAGGCCCAGGATGCTCCGCAGCTGACTGCCCTTCACCGTGACGCCGCCCACGGTCACAGTGCTGACGCTGCCGGCGTCGTCCACCACGGCGTCCCGCAGCCAGCCGCTGATATCCCCGGAGAGGTCCGCCTCGGGATAGGCTGTCGTGAAAGCCTCCCGGAACTCCTCCGCCGTGAACTCCACCCGGCTGTAGTAGTTGGGGATGGAATCCCCCGCCTCCGGGGACTCCACCGCCTGGAGATAGGGCAGGTCGCTCTGCCAAACCTCCCCCGCCCGCCGGGTCAGCCCCGCGGAGGAGGAGTGGAACACCGCCAGGATGGGCTGTCCGTCATACAGGATGGCCTGTCCATCGGTGCCGGAGACCGCCTCCTCGATCTTCTGCTCGTAGGCGTCGGCGTTCTCCCCCCAGTTGTTCCGGGCGTTCTCCTCGGAGATGTAGGCCTGGCAGCAGGTGGAGTCCGTGCAGATGTCGGCGGTGTCGCCGTGGTTCCCGCCGGACTGGATCTTATAGAGGGTGTAGGTCCGGGCCGCCACCGCCTGGGCCTTCAGGGCCTCCATCTCAAAGGACGCGGGCATCTCGGCCCGCACCACCCCCACCAGATAGGTGCCCAGGTCCATTTCCTCCACCTGATCCCCATTCAGCACTTTCAGGACGGTCTGGGCGTCCAGCTCTCCGCTGACGAACGGCTCCCGTTCCGTGCTGGTGTCCGCGCCGTCCTTGCTGAACAGCTCGGTCTGAAAGGGACCCATCACCGCCAGCGGCAGCAGAAACAGCGCCGCCAGCAGCAGCGCCGACACCGCGACGCTCTGCCGGATGGTATTTTTTCGTCTCATAGGGCTTCCTCCTCTTTTGTTCCGTTCCCTATCCATATGCGCGCGCTTCCCGGAACATGAGGCCGGCATGGACAACTTCCTATTTCTGTGATATACTGGCAGACGAAATCTCTGCCTGAAAGGATTCCTCTCCTATGGAAAAACAAGGTTTACTTCCCCTGCTGGCGGTGCTGGGGGGCGCCGCGGCCCTGCTGCTCCGGGTGTGGCAGAACACCACCGGCTTTGAGCCGGACACCGGGCTGCCCATCCCCGGCGCGCCGGCGGGGACCGTCCTGACGGTCTTCCTCCTGGCCATGGCCGTCCTGCTGTTCCTGCTGGTCCGCCGTCTGCCGAAAGAGACGGAGAACGCCCCCCTGCTGCCCCGGGATTTCGCCACGGAGGACACCCGCCTCCTGGCGCTGCCCGTGGCCGGGGTGCTGCTGATCGCCCTGTCCGGCCTGGCGGACCTATACGAGGGGCTGGGTCTGGGCAATCTCCTGGCCCAGTTCCTGTCCGCCGCCGACCCGGAGGCCGCCATGGCCGTTCTGACCGCCGACGGCTTCTCCCCCACCATCCAGAAGCTGCTGGGGGTGCTGTCCCTGCTCTCCGCCGCGGCGCTCTTCCCGGTGATCACCGCATGCCGCAAAAGGGGCGGCGAGACGGCCCCTTTCCAGGGCGCGCCCCTGCTGCTGATCCCGCCGGTGGCGCTGGTGGTCCGGCTGGTGCTGGCCTACCGTCTGGATTCTGTCAACCCGGTGCTCCAGGCGTACTATGTCGAATTGCTGGCCCTGGTCTTTCTGACGCTGGGCTTCTACCGCCTGTCCTCCTACGCCTTTCAGGCCGGGCGGACCCGGCTCTTCGCCTTCTATGCCTGCGCCTCCGTGGTCCTGTGCTGCGCCTCCCTGCCGGACTGCGCCCCCCACCTGTCCTCCCTGCTGCTGAACCTGGGCGGCGCGCTGATCCTGCTGGGCTTTTTGCTGCTGCGGCTGGCGGTGCCGGCTGCTGCAGTCCCATCTGTCACGGAGGATAACGCCGGTATGCCGCCGGAGGATTCGTCCCCATCATAACACGGCGGACGGAAAAATCCAACTCCGGGACAGCGGATCTTACCCTGCAAATAGCCGCAGGGCCAGCCTCTCGGCTGGCCCTGCGGCTATTTTTTGGAAGATTGGATGAAAAGAAGTTTTGTCTCTTGCAAGTATTAAGATACCGGAGAGTTGTTAAGCAAACCAGCACCATTTGTTACAAAAGTTTTAAATCTGACAATCTTTTTATGTCAACTCTACTCTTGCCGCCGCAGTTCCGCGAAAAACTCCGCCAGCACCGCCCGGCACTCCTCCGCCAGGATGCCGCCCACCAGGGCGGGCCGGTTGGGAAAGTTCTCCATGAAGAGGTTCGTCACCCCGCCG
>CAJFNE010000036.1 GCA_904393855.1 uncultured Oscillibacter sp.
GGTTGCTTCTCCGGGAAAAACGTGGTATACTGTTGCGCGTAAAATTTTGCTGGAACCGGACGGAGGTATTTATCCATGATGGCTGAACTGATCAACCGGAGGGCGCTGAAAGCGGAGACCCGCGAGCTGCTGCTGGACGCCCAGGTCTCTCCCAAGGCGTTCGTGGCGCTGTATCTGGTGCTGCTTCTGGCTCTGAACCTGGTGGATTCCCTCACCGGAACCGGCATCCTGTCCACCTTTGTCTCGATCCTAGTCACCCTGCTGGCCGTGGTGCTGGAGGCCGGCTTCATCTTCTACTGCATGGCGGTGCGCCAGGGAGAGCGGGCCGAATTCCTGGCCCTGTTTGACGGATTTTCTTTCGCCGGGAAGGTCATCGGCCTGAGTTTGCTGCGGTATCTCTATACCTACCTCTGGTCCATGCTCTTTGTCATCCCCGGCATCATCGCAGCCTACCGCTACCGCTTCGCCCTCTACAACCTCTGCGAGAACCCGGAGATGGGCATCTTTGAGGCTCTGAACATGAGCAAGCGGCAGACCTTGGGCTACAAGGGCCAGTTGTTCACCCTGGATCTGAGCTACCTGGGCTGGACCCTGCTGGCGGGGATCCCCTCCATCGTCTACTCCATCGCCTTCTACCAGCTGTTCCTCCAGGAGATGGCCTCCCTCTACGGGTTCGTGTTCCAGCCCGCCGCCTGGGCATCCATCGTCTCGCTGCTGCCCGGATGGGGCTGGACCCTGGTCATGGGGGTGTGGAATCTGGCAGTCTCCCTGTTCTACCTCCCCGCCTACCAGTGCGTGGAGCTTGGCTACTTTGAGACCGCGAAGACCACCTCCGGCGTGGGCAGCGGCGCGGCTTCAAACCAGGGTCCCTCCTTCTGGGGCCGCCGGGACGGCCCGGATGACCTGGGCGGCTATTGAGCCCTGTCCCTCCATACCGTAAACTTTACGGCGTCCCCGCGGTGTTTAGAACCGCGGGGACGCCGTATCTGCTGCGTTTCATGAAAAGTGGGGGAACCGGCCGCAGACGTAGCGGCTCCTTCGCAGGCTCAGCGCCAGACAGGTGGACGCCGCCGCGCCAAAAGCACCCTGCGCCAGGTTGCCGGGGATGCCCGCCGCACCGGCCATCAGACACATCCCCCAGCCGCCCGCGTCGCCAAACCAGGCCAGCAGCCCGTCAAAGAGCCAGTAGCCCGCCACCATGACCGCTTCCGCCGCCACGGCACACAGCACCACGCCCCCGGCCCGCTTCCCCACGGCCCGGTACAGCACCGCCGCCAACAGCGCCATGGCCCCCTTGATCACCAGGGTGCCCGGCACATACGCCGTATAGCCGGACAGCAGGTCCGCCAGCGCCGGCCCCACGCCGCCGGCCACGGCTCCGTAGACCGGCCCCAGCAGATAGGCGCCCAGCAGCACCACGGCATCCCCCAGGTTCAGATACCCCCCGGTGGGAGACGGCACCTGCAGCACCATCGTCGCCGCGCAGCCCAGGGCGGCGAACAGTCCCGTCATCACCAGCATCCGCGTCCGCTCCATCTCCGGTTCCATCCTCTGTTCCATCTTGTCTCCGCTCCTTTCCTGCGTGAACGTTGCCATCATAGCGCATATGTGATATGATTGAAATAGCCAATTTCTAACTTTTTTATCAGTCCAGATGGGAGGGCCCGCATGCTGACCTATGATTTAGAGGCCCGGGGGAAGCTCCCCCTGTACGAATACCTGTACCGCTGCATTCGGCAGGACATCCTGGGCGGGACACTGCCGACGGGGAGCCGCCTCCCCTCCAAGCGGGCCCTGGCGGAGCATCTGCAGATCTCCGTGATCACGGTGGAGGGCGCCTATCGCCAGCTGGAGGCGGAGGGGTATATCTGTGCCCGCCCCAAGCAGGGCTTCTTTGTCAGCGCGGTGGAGCGGCTCCCGGTCCCCTCCGCGCCGGCCAGCGTCCCGGCGGAGGCCACCGCGCCGGCGTGGCGGCTGGACCTGGGCCGCAACCGGGTGGACCTCTCCCGGTTCCCCGCCTCCATCTGGGCAAGGCTCACCCGGCAGGTCCTTTCCGAGGGGAACTTCCTGGACCCGGTGCCCCACCAGGGGCTCTACGCCCTGCGTCGGGCCATTGCCCGGGACCTGCGGGACTTCAAGGGCATGTCGGCCGCGCCGGAGCAGATCGTGGTGGGCGCGGGGGCGGAGTACCTGTACCTCCTGCTGGCCCAGCTGCTGCGGGACAGCGGCCGCCAGCCCGTTTTCGCCGTGGAGGACCCCGGCTATCCCAAAATCCGTCAGACCTATGGGAAGTGCGGCGTCCTCTGCCGCCCAGTCCCCCTGGACGCCCAGGGCCTGGACCTGCAAGCCCTGGCGGACTCCGGCGCCTCTGTGGCCCACCTCTCCCCTGCCCACCACTATCCCACCGGCCTGGTGACCCCCATTGGGCGGCGGCAGGCCCTGCTGCGCTGGGCGGAAGAGATGGACGGCATCCTCATCGAGGACGACTACGACAGTGAGTTCCGCTTCGCGGGCCGGCCCATTCCCACCTTGCAGAGCATTGACGGCAGCGGCCGGGTCATCTATCTGAACACCTTCTCCCAGATGATCTCCCCCTCCCTGCGCATCGGCTTCATGGTGCTGCCGCCCCGGCTGCTGGAGCGCTACCGCCGGGAGCTGGGCTTCTATGCCTGCACGGTGCCGGTACTGGAGCAGCACGTCCTGGCCCGCTTTCTCTCCAGCGGCTGCTATGAGCAGCATATCTCCCGGATGCGCAAGGAGTACCGTTCCCGTCGGGCGGCGGTGCTGGACGCCTTCCGGCACAGCCCCTTTGCCCGGCGCGTCACGATCTCCGAGCAGGGCGCCGGCCTGCACTTCCTCCTGCGGCTGGACACCAGCCTGAGCGACGCTGCCCTGCGGGAGCGGGCGGAGGCCCGTGGCGTCCGGCTGGGCTTCCTGTCGGACTATGCGGCGGCCCCCAATCCTGCCTACGCTCACACGCTGGTGGTGAACTACGCCGGTCTGGACCCCGCCCGGCTGAGAGAGGCCATGGACCTGCTGGCGGGTATCTTCACGCCGTAAGGACCGCTTCCGCCAGGTGAATCTTTACAGAAACTTCATGAAAAAGGAGCCGCCGTGCCTTGCCGCCGGGGAAAAATTATGGTATGATACCCGCAACGCAGTGTCGTTCCGGCGTTTTCGCCGGTTATGATCTCCAATTTTTTACAGGGCCGCGCAGTTGCGCCTTTCGCAGCCCTGCCTTTTGGTCCCCGCGAAAGGAGTTTTGCATGCATGGATCAAAATAACAAGAACAATAAGAAGCCGGGCCGTCCCGGCGGAAAGGGCGGCAACTGGTCGGGCCTCATCCAGGTCATCTGCTGGGCCGGCGTGCTGGCGATCCTGCTGAGCTACGCCGGCAACTATATGAGCGGAGCCGGCAGCCAGTCCTCCTCTGTAAACCTGCCCTACAGCGAGTTCGTGGACATGGTGGAGAGCGGCCAGGTGGAGGAGATCCTCTTTGACAACGAGGAGACCATCCTCTTCATCGTCCCGAAGGAGGGCTACACCTACACGGACGAGGAGGGCACCGCCTATACCAAGACGGCGGACGGCTACTCCTACCGGGACGCCTCCGGCCGGGAGCAGACCACCCAGCTGGAGCTGTTCACGGTACAGATCGAGTCCAACGACGCCATCATCGCCCTGCTGGAGGAGAACGGCGTCGCCAACTATGACGAGAACTATCAGCCCCCGGTCAGCCCGGTGCTGCTGTTCTTTGTGAACCTGCTGCCCTTCCTGATCATCCTGCTGGTCATGTCCCTGGGCATGAGCTGGCTGGCCAAGAAGGGCATGGGCGGCATGGGCGGCGTCGGCGGCGTGGGCAAGGCCAACGCCAAGGTGTACATGGAGAAGTCCACCGGCGTCACCTTCCGGGACGTGGCCGGCCAGGACGAGGCCAAGGAGTCCCTGACCGAGATCATCGACTTCCTTCATAACCCTCAGAAGTACACGGAGATCGGCGCGAAGCTCCCCAAGGGCGCGCTGCTGGTGGGCCCGCCGGGTACCGGCAAGACCCTGCTGGCCAAGGCCGTGGCCGGGGAGGCCAATGTGCCGTTCTTCTCCATCTCCGGCTCGGACTTCGTGGAGATGTTCGTGGGCGTGGGCGCGTCCCGGGTCCGGGACCTCTTCAAGGAGGCCTCTAAGGTCGCCCCCTGCATCGTATTCATTGACGAGATCGACACCATCGGCAAGTCCCGGGACAACCGCATGGGCGGCAACGACGAGCGGGAGCAGACATTGAACCAGCTGCTGGCGGAGATGGACGGCTTCGACCCCACCAAGGGCGTCATCCTGCTGGCCGCCACCAACCGGCCGGAGGTGCTGGACCAGGCCCTGCTGCGGCCCGGCCGATTCGACAGGCGCATCACCATTGACCGGCCCAACCTGGCGGGGCGCATCGCCACTCTCCAGGTCCACACCCGCAACATCAAGCTGGCGGAGGACGTGGATTTGAAGAAGGTGGCCCTGGCCACCGCCGGCTGCGTGGGCGCGGACCTGGCCAACCTGGTGAACGAGGCGGCCCTCCGGGCCGTCCGCAAGGGCCGCAAGCTGGTAACCCAGGAGGACCTGCTGGCCGCCTTTGAGCTGGTCATCGCCGGCACCGAGAAAAAAGGCAGCGTCCTCACCGAGTTTGAGAAGAAGCTGGTGGCCTACCACGAGGTGGGACACGCCATGGTGGCCTACAAGCAGAAGAACACGGAGCCGGTGCAGAAGATCACCATTGTCCCCCACACCCAGGGCTCCCTGGGCTATACCCTGCTGATGCCCGAGGAGGACAAGACGGAGCTGCGCACCCGGGACGAGCTGATGGCCAAAATCACCGTCTCCATGGGCGGCCGGGCCGCCGAGGAGGTGGTCATGAACACCATGACCAACGGCGCCAGCCAGGACATCCAGGACGCCACCAACGTGGCGCGGAACATGGTAGCCATGTTCGGCATGAGCGACGAGTTCGGCATGATGGCCCTGGCCTCCCGCCGGAACCAGTATCTGGACGGCGGCTACGGCATGGACTGCGCCCAGGACACCGCCGCCCGGATGGACCGGGCGGTCAAGGACATCCTGGATCAGTGCTACCGGCAGGCCGTGGAGGTCATCAAGGCCAACCGGGAGGACATGGACAAGGTGGTGGCCTACCTGCTGCAAAAGGAGACCATCACCGGCGCGGAGATGGTGGCCATCATCGAGGGCCGGGACCCGGAGCTGGTGGAGAACCCCTACGCCTCCACCCGGTCCGTGGAGGGCGGCTTCCGCCCCTCCGCCCCGGAGACCATCGAGCCGGCGGCCCGAAAGGTCCACATGATCTCCCAGAAGATCGAGGCCCCGGAGGAGGCGCCCGCCGACGGCGCGGAGCAGCCGGCGCAGGAGTCCGAGACCCCCGCTCCGGAGACGCCCCCCCAGCCGGACACCCCCCAGGACGGCGATCCCCAAAAGCCCCAGTAAAACCACCCAAAAAGGCGCACCGCGCGGTGCGCCTTTTTTTCAGAGAGAGGAGACTTCCCATGATTCGACCTGCCACCGCCGCGGACCTGTCGCGGATCGCGGACATCTATGACGCCATCCTCACCCAGGAGGAGAGCGGCGGCCCCGTCTACACCAACTGGCAGCGGGGCAAGTACCCCACAGTCGACACCGCCCGCCAGGCCCTGGAGGCCGGCACCCTCTACGTGGGCGAGGACGGCGGCGTTCTCTGGGGCGTGGTGAACCTGAACAGCATCCAGCTGCCGGAGTACGACGCCATCCCCTGGACCCTCCCCGCGGAGCGGGACCAGGTGGGGGTGATCCACACCCTGTGCATCCACCCCGCCCAGTCCGGCCGGGGCTATGCCCGGCAGATGGTGGCCTTCTGCGAGGCGGAGTCCCGCCGGCAGGGCAGGACGGTGATCCGCCTGGACACCTGGGAGCACAACACCCCCGCCAACCGCCTTTACCCCTCCCTGGGCTACCGCTTCGCCGGGGCCACGGAGTTCTTCTTCATGGGCTTCGTCCGTGAGATCCTGAACTGCTATGAGAAAGCCCTGTGACTCCCCGTCACGGAACTCTCAATTCCCACAACTGCCAGGGCTCGTAACGTGCCCCCGGTCCCGAAAACCTTTCCCTCTATCACGACGCTCCCCTCATCGCAATTCCCCTGCCACCGAGCCTCTAGGCCCCCGCAATCACCAGGGCCCGTAACGTGCGAAAGTTCTTTTTGGGTCCTTTTTCTTTCAAGAAAAAGGACCTGCTAACTGGGGGTTGACAGATTTCCGCCCCCTGGTTGGTGGCGTTCTCCCGCTCCCCTCCCCTATACTGGTTGCCGGAAGGAGGCATGTCCATGACCATCGGCCAGCGCATCGCGCAGAAACGAAAGGAGCAGGGCCTCAGCCAGGAGGCCCTTGGGAACCAGCTGGGCGTCTCCCGGCAGTCCATCTATAAATGGGAGTCCGACGCCGCCCTGCCGGAGATCGACAAGCTCATCGCCCTGAGCCGCCTGTTCAGCGTGTCCGTGGGCTGGCTGCTGGGGGTGGAGGAGCCGCCCCCGGAGACGGCGGAAGCCGGGGCGGACAGCGAGCTGACGGAGCAGCAGCTGAACATGGTGGAGGAGATCGTGGGCCGGTATCTGGCCTCGCAGCCCAAGCCCCTGTCCCCGCGCCGCCGCCTGGTTCTGAAGATCACGGCAGCTGCCGCCGCCGTGTGCCTGGTCTGGGGCCTGTACACCCTCTCCAGCCAGCTGGACCAGCTGTCCTCCCGGTATGCCGCCCTGCAGAACTCCGTCAACAACATCACCTCCTCCGTCTACAGCCAGGTGGACTCCCTCTCCGGCCGGGTGGAGGAGCTGCTGGAAGCCCAGAACAGCCTGCTGACCGACTCCGGCGTGGAGATCACCGGCGCGGACCTGCGGACGCAGGACGATGCCCCCTTGGGCACCGTGCGCTTCTCCGCCTACGCGGTGCCCAAGACCTATGTGGAGGGCATGACGGCGGAGTTCCTCCTGGACAACGGCACCGGCGGCGTCATCGCCGTACCGGCGGAGTTCCTGTCCTCCGGCCAGACCTTCCGCGCGGACGCCATCTCCTGCGCTCTGACGGACGACATCACCCTGTCCGTGGCGTTCCGCTCCCCGGACGGCACCCGGCAGACCCAGCCGCTAGAGTACTATGACTACCTCCTCACCGCCAGCCTGCCCAACCTGAACCTGGAGCGCTTCCTCGAGCGGTGGGAAGTTGCGGCGGACAGCTTCGTGCCGCAGGAGTTCTATGTCCGCCTGGAGGAGCTCTCCAGCAAGTACCAAAGCACCGTCGGCGGGATCTTTCCGCCCACGTCCATCCAGGAGGTCCAGGTGGGCCTGTTCCGGAACCAGACCCTGGTGGCCTGGGCGGAGCCCTGCTCGGAGGTGCCGGACTTCCTGGCGGAGGACGCGGAGCCGGGCGCCCGGTTCTACCGCCTGCCGCCGGAGGCGGTGCCCGTCGGGCCAGAGGACACTTTCTCCCTCTCCGCCCTGGTGACGGACACGCAGGGCCGCCGCATGATGTACACCGGAGAGGACTTCACCGTGGACACCCAGCAGCGCATGACCGCCTGGAGCGCTCCCCTCGTCTCGCCCTGGACCGATCCCGCCCAGTGGACGTTCTGAACCCGCACCATTCATGACGGAATTTTGAGCGTTCTTTGAACATTTTATGAACAAAACCGCTGAAAAACCGTTGCTTGTAAACAAATTGTGAATCTCCTCTCCCATCTGTTGACTTTCCCGCTTTCGGCGGTTATGATGGATTCATCAAGCAGGGACGCTTGATGAACACACCAATTTCCCTCTCCTTTCTCTATATCAAACGGGACCGGCGGCAGCCATTCGGCTGCCGCCGGTCCTGTTTTTCCCGCCGCTTCATCCCCTTCCGCCGCCGGGCAAATGCCAGCGCGAGCCTCGACATCCAGGAATAATTTATTGTTTTTCGATAAAAAATAATTGACAAACAATAACTCCTCTGCTAGAATGCGGTACAAGGGGGGTGTGCCCATGACCTTTACCCGGATGTTCCTGCTGGTGACGCTGGCGATGCTGGTTCTGGCACTGGTCCTGCTGGTCCAGGGGCTCCGGCGCAGGCGTCCCCGGCGGATCGCGGCCGCAGCGGCGCTCCTGCTGCTGGTGGCGGCCGCCTACGCCCTGCTGCTGGAATTCATCACGCGGATGTGAGGAGAGAGACTGCCTATGAACGTGACATCGGTTCAAAAAATCGCCCGGGTTTTGCATGTGCTGGTCCTGATCGCGCTGGTGTGCAACGTGGTCATCCTGTATCTGGTCCCCGCGGCTGTGCTCTCCGGCGGTCCCAGTCTGCTGGAGGGCGTGGGGGAATATCTGGGCGGCATTCTGCACCCCGGCGAGGATGACATCGTGACGGCCGGCATCGCCGCCAGCTTCCTCTCCTGGTTCTGGTGTTGGCAGGACCCGGAGACGCTGGCCCTGACGCTGTTCCTGGTGGTCTCCGGCGTCTGCACCGCCGTCATCCTCTGGCAGGGCAAGCGGGTGCTGGAGACGATCCTCCGGGGGGAGCCCTTCTCCATGGAGAATGCCGTGAGCCTGCGGCGGGCTGCCGTCTGCGCTTTCCTGATCGCGCTGGCGGCCCTGGCCCGGGTGGTCTTTGGTCTTTTATTCTACCGCTCCCTGGCCCCTCTGCTGACCTACAATGCCCTGTTCGTGCCCATCTTCGCCATGTTCGGCCTGCTGTGCCTTATCATGTCGGCCCTGTTCCGCCAGGCGGCGGAGCTGAAGGCGGAGAACGACCTGACGATTTGAAAGGAGGGGAACATCATGCAGCGCACCGCTTCCCAGCGGCTGGCGGACCTGCTCAGCGGCCTGTGCGTACTGGTCCTCCTGTGCGGCCTCCCACTGCTGCCCCTGGCCCCGGCGCTGGCCTATTTTCACTTCCAGGACCCTGCCTCCATCCGCTTCGACCAGCTGATGGCCACCTTCGCTTACGACACGGACGACGGCCTCGGTAACCTGCTGCAGATCATCCTGTGGGAGGCCTGGCAGTCGCCGGACCGGGCGGTGCTGGCGCTGTTCCTGCTGCTGACCGGCGTGTGCGGCGGCATCATCCTGGTCCAGGGCATCCGGATCCTCTCCTCCGTGTCGGACGGGACCCCGTTCCTGCCCCAGAACGCCGTCTATCTGCGGCGGGCCGCCCGGCCCTGCTTCCTGATCACGGCCGGCGCGGCGGGGCGGACCCTGTTCACCCTCTGCCGGGAGGGGGCCTCCGCCCTGCTCTCCTACACCGCTTTGTTTGTCCCCGTCTCCATCATGTTCGGCCTGTTGTTCCTGGTGATGTCCGCTCTCTTTCACCAGGCGGCGGAGCTGAAGGCGGAGAACGACCTGACGATTTGAGGTGGCGGCATGATTGTGGTAAACCTGGATGTGATGATGGCCAAGCGGAAGATGACCCTCTCCCAGCTGTCGGAGAAGGTGGACATCACCCTGGCGAATCTCTCGATCCTGAAGAATAATAAGGCCAAGGCGGTGCGCTTCTCCACCCTGGAGGCCATCTGCGCCGCCCTGGACTGCCAGCCGGGAGACATCCTGGAGTACGTCCCGGATACAGAGGTGCTGTCATGAAACTGCTGAAAACCCTGCTGGCGGTGCTGTGGGTCCTCTTCCTCCTGTTTTTGCTGGCACTGATCCTGCTGGTGCTGTTCACTCCCGGCAACTGGGCCGCCCTGTAAGGGCCGCCCGTCCGCTGTTCTGAAAAAACCTGCCCGCCCTGCCGGACAACTGTGCATGGAGAACTTGATATGGAAAATAACCAAAACGCCCTCCCCCTGGAGGGTGCGGCGAAGCCTGCTCAAAATTCCCTCAAATACCCGGATACCACCCCCCGGGACCGGCGGTTCCTCCTGTTCACCGCCGCCTTCTGCGTGCTGATGGCGGACACCCTTCTCTGGTACGGCCCCACCGCCGGCATGACGGCCCTGGTGGGGGTGTGGTACGTGCTGGTGCTCTCCTACCTGGGACCCGCACCGCTGGCCATCCGCTCCAACCAGGTGCTGCTGCTGTTCAACCTGTTCCTGGCGGTGACGCTGGCCCTGACCTCCAACTGGTACTTCCGGGTGTGGAACTGCCTGGCCCTACTGGCCCTACTGCCCCTCCACGCCCTGGCCCTCTCCGGGGCGGGGCGGCTGCCCTGGCAGCGGCCCGCCATGCTGTGGGAGCGGCTGTGCCTGCTGCTGTGGGGGCTGTTCGGCCACCTGGGGGCCGGCTTCGCGGCCCTCTCCGCTGGAAAGGGAGCGAAAAACAGCCGCCGGACCGCCGCCCTGCTCCTGGGCCTGGCGGGCGCGGCGGCGCTGGTGGCGGTGCTGCTGCCGGTGCTGGCCTCCGCCGACGCCCTCTTTGCCGCCGCCACGGCGGACCTGCGCTCCTGGATTTCCAGCCACTTCTCCACCGCCCTCTGGAAGCTCCTGGTGGGGCTGGTGCTGACGCCCTTCCTCTTTGGCTTCCTCTACTCCCTCCGCCGCCCCACCCCCCTGAAATATGAGCTCCAGGACCGCGCCCCCGCCGCCGAGGCCCTGGCCCCCGCCCTGATCCTGGCGGCGCTGGATGTCCTGTATCTGCTGTTCCTTGGGGTGCAGTCCGCCGGCCTCTTCGGCGGGCCGGCATACCTGGCCCAGCGGGGCATCTCCTACGCGGAGTGGGCCCGCAGCGGCTTCTTCCAGATGGTGGGCGTCACCGTGGTGAACCTGACGGTGCTCCTGGCGGCCCTGACCTTTTCCCGGCGCGGCGGCCGGACCTGGGGTGTCCTGCGGAGTCTGGCGGCGGTCCTGGTGGCGGAGAGTCTGGTGCTCCTGACCTCCGCCGCCTGGCGGATGACCCTGTACGTCTCCGCCTACGGCCTCTCCTTCAAGCGCTGCATGACCTACTGGGGCATGGCGATGATGGCCCTCTTTTTCCTGACGGCCCTGCGGAAGGTCCTCCGGCCGGACTTCGGCTTCTGCCGCTGGGCGTTTCCCCTGGCCCTGGCGGGCTGGCTGGTGATCAACTGCGTCCCCGTGGACGCCCTGGTGGCCCGGGATCAGGCGGACCGCTACCTGGACGGGGAGACCTCCTCCATCGACGTGGAGTACCTGCTCTACGACCTGTCCTATGACACCCTCGCCCAGCTGGACCGGCTGGACGGCTCCCTGATCTGCCGAAACTGGGAGACCGGCGGTCAGGCCCGGCTGGACACGCTGATCGCCGAGCGCCGGGCGGAGGCCCGGGCGGAGTGCGCCGACTGGCATACCTGGTCCCTCTCCGCCTGCCTGGCCGCCCTGGGAGGTACGTGACCATGAGTATCGTACTGAAAATCCTCTTCCTGCCCCTGGCGGTGGTGCTGATGGCGGTGGTTGCCCTGCTGGCCGCGTTGGAAGACTACACGGACGTTCTGGAGAAGAACTGGGACCTCTCCCTGCCCAGCAGCGACGGGGCGGTCTATGAAACCGACAGCGGCGCCAGCTTCCTCGGAGACGGATACCGCTATCACGTGCTGGAGTACGCCGACAGCGGGGAGCTGACGGAGGTTCTGGTTCAGGAGACCCGGGAGCTCTCCTCCGTTCCCGCCCAGGTAACGGCAATCCTGGACGCCCTGTCCGTTCCGGCGGACCAGCGGCCCGATCTCGACGACTGCCGCTGCTTCGTCGTCTCCGACCCGGTGGACAACCGGGATAAAGGCTATCTGCTTTTAAACCAGAGCGGCACCCGGCTGTACGTGGTGGAGTGCTTCCTGTGATTTTGCCGGAGGAGAGGAGGATGCGCATGAAAAACCGGCAGCTGTTGCTGCTAACCGCCCTGCTGGCGGCGATAGTGGGGCTGTCCCTCTATCTGACGCCGGAGACCCGCGTGGAGCGCTATGTGGCCGCCCACCGGGAGACCCTCTAGGCGGACATGGACGCCTACTTTCTCCGGGGAGAGCCCCTGCGCTACGACGCGCCCTTGGAGACCGTGAACCCCTGGCCCGGGGAGCACCCCATGGTGGAGTACGTCCTGCCCGCTCTCCGCCCCGGCTATTACGGCTTTTACTATTCGCTGGATGACGTGCCTTTGGCCTTCCAGAATGTCCCCGTCCCCCTGGAGGAGACGACGGATGGCTGGACGTGGCGGGCCGAGGGTGACAATCACGGCCTCACCCGCCGGCTGTCACCCCATTGGTACTATTTCGAAGCCCATTTCTGAGCGCAAAACGGCGGCCGCCCCTGAGCGGGGCGACCGCCGTTGTTCTGGAATTCAGCTCTCTGTCACGGGATGGGTCCGCAGGTAGTCCAGCCAGGCCTGGCAGCCGGCCTTGTTCAGGTGGACCCCGTCAAAGTTCCAGTCCGCCCGGAGGTAGCCGTCCTCGTCCATTACGGCCTCCGCCACGTTCAGATACACCACGCCATAGGTCTCCGCCAGCTCCTGGAGCACCTGATTATAGGCGTCAATCCGCTGGTTGTTTACGTAGCTT
>CAJFNE010000037.1 GCA_904393855.1 uncultured Oscillibacter sp.
GCGTTGCCGATGGCCTTGCGGGGCTTCTTGGGCTTCTTCTGAGGCGGCGGAGCGGACTCCCCGCTCTGGTATCCGCCGAACCCGCTGAAATCACCGGGATTGAATCCGCCGAAGTTAAATGAAAACGGCATCGAATTCTCCTTTCTCGTTCTCATAGAGAGACAAGCTTATCATACTGGAAAAATGTGAACAAATCAAGGATTCCCCAAAATCTTAACGGGCGGACAGATTTCCCACTTTCCGGGAAAACATTTTCCCGCGGATGGGCGAATGCCCGTTGACGGAACCACCTATCTGGGGTAGAATAGGGGCGAAAATACGTTCCCCGGCTCACGATCAAAAACGGAAAGGAAGCGACACCCCATGAATGAGAAAACGTGCAAGGTCCTGGCGGCGGAGATCCGCCTGGAAACCCTGCGGATCATCCACTCCCTGGGCAACGGCCATGTGGGCGGCTCCATGGACCTGGCGGACTTGATGGCCGTCCTGTACGGCGAGGTCATGCGGTTTGACCCCAAGAACCCCCGCTGGGAGGACCGGGACTGGCTGGTGCTGTCCAAGGGCCACGCTGGCCCGGTGGCCTACGCCACTTTCGGCCTCATGGGCTATTACCCCATGGAGGAGGCCTACACCCTGAACCGGCCCCACACGAAGTTCCCCAGCCACACGGACCGGAAGCTCACTCCCGGCGTGGACCTGACCACCGGCTCTTTGGGCCAGGGCGCCTCCTCCGCCACCGGCGCAGCTCTGGCCAACCGGATCGACGGTAGGAACAGCCGGGTCTTCTGCGTCATCGGTGACGGCGAGGCTGATGAGGGACAGGTCTGGGAGGCTTTCCATTTCGCCTATGCCCATAAGCTGGACAACATCATCTACTTCATCGACAAGAACGGCTACCAGCTGGACGGCTCCACCCAGGACATCCTGGACCACGGCGACATCGCCGCAAAGGCCGCGGCCTTCGGCCTCCACACCCAGGAGATCGACGGCCACGACGTGAAGGCCATCTACGACGCCATTCAGACCGCGCTGGCCCACAAGGGCGTGCCCAGCTGCATCGTGCTGGACACCATCAAGGGCAAGGGCGCGACCTTCGCCGAGCCCAAGCGGGAGCACTCCTCCAGCCCCAAGGAAGAGGCCTGGGCCGAGGCTCTGGCCGCCGCCGAGCAGGCGCTGGCGGACGCCAAAAACGCTTAAAGGAGGGCACGGAATATGAGTATCACTGTAATCGGCAAACACGAAAAGGACGCCCGCCCCTGCCGGGACGCTTTGGCGCTCACCCTCAAGGAGATGATGGCTCAGGACAAGTCCATCTGCTATGTGGACTGCGACCTGATGAACTGCGTCAACACCAAGCAGCTGCTGACCGCCTATCCGGACCGGGCCTTTGAGGCCGGCATCGCCGAGGCAAACGGCGCCGGCGTCTCCGCCGGCATGGCCGCCGCCGGGAAGACCGTCTTCTTCCACTCCTTCGGCACCTTCGCCTCCCGCCGCTGCTACGACCAGATCTACATGTCCGCCGCCTACGCCGGGCTGACGGTCCATGTGCTGGGCTCCGACCCCGGCGTCACCGCCGCCTTCAACGGCGGCACCCACATGCCTCTGGAGGACGGCGCCATGTACTGCTCCATCCCGGAGGCCACCGTGCTGGATGCCGCCGACTTCGTGCAGCTCCAGAGCATCATTCGCCAGCTGCCCGGCATCAAAACCGGCGTCACCTACACCCGCTTCCCCCGGAAGGACGTCATCCAGGTCTACGGCGACGACTCCGCTTTCACCATCGGCAAGGGCGTGACCCTGCGGGAGAGCAGCCAGGATCAGGCCGCCGTCATCGCCTCCGGCATCCTGGTGGACGAGGCCCTGAAAGCCCAGGAGCTCCTGGCGGCGGAGGGCATCTCCGTCCGAGTCATCGACATGTTCACCTGGAAGCCCCTGGATGAGGAGCTGGTGCTGAAGGCCGCCGCGGAGACTGGAGCCATTGTCACCGCGGAGAACCACAACGTCACCTGCGGCCTGGGCTCCGCCGTGGCCAACTGCCTGGCGAAAAACCGCCCCACTGTTCAGGAGTTCGTGGGCGTGCAGGACCGCTTCGGTCAGGTGGGTCCCCAGAGCTTCCTGATGGATGAATACGGTCTCCGGGCCGTCAATATCGTGAAAGCCGTGAAACGGGCCATCTCCCGCAAATAAATCTGCCTCTCCCTCAAGGGCCACGCCGCTATGCGGCGCGGCCCTTTCTTTGGTACTGGGACGGCGCTTCTCGTCCAATTGCATATTCAATCAAAATTTATGAATATTAATAGTGATCAGGCGGGTGATAACTTCTCTGAAGTCTGACAACACGCTGCACCGCCCCCATGTTGTCTTTCCACTTTCGTTTGTGATTTCACAGACAGGCTCGCTTGTTTTTTATCAATCAAACTTTAGCCGCAATTTGCGATCATATGCGATCATTTATCAGCAGTCTAGCTAAAATTTCCACTCATTTTTGGCTTATATATATAAATTCTTGTTAAAAAAGCAACAATTATTGACATTCTGCACAAATACTCGTAGGATAAAGACTGTGAGAATCAGGTCTCTCGTTTTAAGAAAAAATGGAAGAAAAGCCCCCAGCTTTTCCCATATCTATCTCCCTGATTCTCTGGCGCAGCAGCCATAATTTCACTCCGCATACATCCAAGCGGTACACACGGCTTGGTGTATATTTTTGAACCTCATGGAATGCAAATGGTAACAGGAGGGCACTATGGTAAAGAAGATTGATCGCATCGACTCTGTGGAAACTCTGGAAGCGAAACTGGCGGAAATGCGGAAGGCCCAGGCAGTATTTGCCACCTTTACCCAGGAGCAGGTGGACGAGATCTGCAAGCAGGCGGCCATGGCGGCGGACAAGGCCCGGATTCCTCTGGCCAAGATGGCCCAGGCGGAGACCGGCATGGGCGTGGTGGAGGACAAGGTTATCAAGAACAACTACGCCTCCGAGCACGTACATAACTACTTCCGCCACAAAAAGACCTGCGGCGTGATCTCCGAGGACAAGGCCTTCGGCACCAAGCGGATCGCCGAGCCCGTGGGCATCGTGGGCGCCGTGACGCCGACGACGAACCCCACCTCCACCTGTATCTTCAAGATCCTGATCTGCCTGAAGACCCGCAACGCCATCCTGATCTCCCCCCACCCCACCGCCAAGCGCTGCACCATCGAGGCGGCCCGCATCATGCGGGAGGCGGCGGAGAAGGCCGGCCTGCCCGAGAATATCATCTGCTGGATGGACGAGAGCTCCATTGAGATGACCCAGGTCATGATGAAGGAGGTCAACCTGATCCTGGCCACCGGCGGCGCCGGCATGGTGAAGGCGGCTTACTCCTCCGGCACCCCGGCCATCGGCGTGGGCCCCGGCAACTGCAACGTGATTTTCGACGACACCTGCGACATCAAGAACGCGGTGGCGTCCACCATCCACTCCAAGACCTTCGACAACGGCATGATCTGCGCCGCTGAGCAGCATATCACCGTTCTGGACAGCATCTATGACCAGGTGAAGCAGGAGTTCCAGAACAGCCGCTGCTACTTCCTGAGCCCCGACGAGGCCGTGAAGATCGGCGAGGTGTTCTTCAACGCCGCTACCCACGGCGTCAAGGCGGCCGCGGTGGGCAAGAGCCCGGCGCAGCTGGCGGCCATGGCCGGCATCCAGATCCCCGAGGGCACCAAGGTGCTGATCGCCGAGACCGACGACACCAGCCACGACAACCCCTGGGCCAATGAGAAGCTCTGCCCCCTGCTGGGCATGTACCGGGCCAAGAATTTCCAGGAGGCCCTGGACATCTGCTACAAGCTGGTGAGCGAGGGCGGCGCCGGCCACAGCGGCGCGCTGTATGTGGACCCCACCGAGCGGGAGAAGATCGACGCCTTCGGCGCCAAGATGCAGACCGCCCGCGTCCTCATCAATATGCCCACCTCCTTCGGCGGCATCGGCGACCTCTACAACTTCGACACGGCGCCCTCCCTGACGCTGGGCCCCGGCTCCTGGGGCGGCAGCTCCTTCGCCGGCCAGACCAACATCGAGCAGCTGCTGAACATCAAGACCGTGGCGGAGAGGAGAGAGAACATGCTGTGGCTGAGACTGCCTGAGAAGGTGTACTTCAAGAAGGGCTGCACCCCCGTGGCCCTGAAGGAGCTCAAGGACTACTACCACTCCAAGAAGGCGTTCATCGTCACCGACGCCAACCTCTTCGAGATGGGCATGTGCCAGCCGGTGATCGACCAGCTGACGGAGATGGGCATCGCCACCAGCATCTTCTACGACATCCGGGTGGATCCTCAGATCCAGGACGCCATGAAGGGCCTGCCCGCCATGCATGAGTTCCAGCCCGATGTGATCATCGCCATCGGCGGCGGCTCCGCCATCGACACGGCCAAGATCATGTGGCTGATGTACGAGCATCCCGAGGAGAACTTCCTGGATCTCGCCACCGTGTTCATCGATATCCGCAAGCGTGTCTACGAGTTCCCGAAGATGGGCATCAAGGCCAAGCTGGTGTGCATCCCCACCACCGCCGGCACCGGCTCCGAGGTGACGCCGTTCACCATCATCTCCGACGCCAACACCGGCGCCAAGTGGCCCCTGGCGGACTATGAGCTGCTGCCCACCATGGCCATCGTGGACGCGGACAACATGATGAACATGCCCAAGGGCGTGACCCGCGCCTCCGGCTACGACGTGCTGACCCACGCGGTGGAGGCCTACGTCTCCATCATGGCCAGCGACTACACGGACGGCTTCGCCCTGACGGCCATCAAGAACGTGTTCAAGTACCTGCCCCGCGCCTACAAGAACGGCGCCAAGGACCCGGAGGCCCGGATCAAGATGGCGGACGCCTCGTGCCTTGCCGGTATCGCCTTCGCCAACGCCTTCCTGGGCGTGAACCACTCCCTGGCCCACAAGCTGGGCGGCTGGCACCACATCCCCCACGGCACCGCCAACGCGCTGCTGTTCACGGAGATCTGCAAGTACAACGCCCAGCGGACGCCCACCAAGATGGGCACCTTCTCCCAGTATCAGTATCCCCACGCCTTTGAGCGGTATGTGGAGATCGCCGAGTACTGCGGCATGAAGGGCAAGAACGACCAGGAGACCTTCAACAACTTCATCAAGGCCGCGGAGGACCTGAAGGCGGCCATCGACATCCCGGCCAGCATCCACGACTACGGCATCGAGGAGAAGGCCTTCATGGACGGCCTGGACGAGATGAGCGAGAACGCCTTCAACGACGAGTGCACCGGCGCGAACCCGGTCTACCCGCTGATCTCCGAGATCCGGGAGATCTACCTGCGGGCCTACTGGGGCAAGGACTACGATGCCAAGGTCAAGGCTGGCATCCCCGCCGCCGAGCCCGCCATGTTCTCCAACCCCTTCGGCTCCGACTACGAGGTGGAGATGCGCGGCGTGGAGCTGCCCCAGCCTCCCGCCCCCGCTGCCGAGGAGAAGAAGGACGAGGGCAAGAAGAAGTAAGCTCTTCCGATCCCACTCTCAATTCATTCCAAAAAGCACCGGCCGCCCGTTCGGGCGGCCGGTGTGTTTTTCTTTTCGTCATAAGGATCGCGCCACGCGGCCCGATTCAGGAGAACAGCGCAGTGGTGTCCACCACGCAGGCGCTGCCTGCCTCCGGGTGGCACTTCTGTATGTACTGCTCCTCCATGGGAATCCAGCGGCTCTCATAGGCGGCGAAGTGCTCGCCCTCCCGCCGTTCCAAACGGCGGCGCTGCTCCTCCTGAGAGCAGGTGAAAAAGACGCGGAGATGATAGTGGGGGGCCAGCAGGGGGTGCAGGGCGTAGCTCCCCTCCACGATCGTCAGGGGGCAGGCCGGCAGGAACACCGGGTCCCCTGGCGCGCCGCTGCGGCAGTCATAGGGGCGGTAATAGATGGGATCCCCGGTTCCGGCTGGAATCAGGACCTCTCGAAGGAGCCGCTTCAAATCCATGTTGCCGCCCGGCGTCTCCGTCCAATTCTCCGGCCGCTTCTTCGGAGGGATGTAGAAGTCGTCCATGTGGATCACATTGCAGGGAAAGAGCCGCTGAGCCAGCTTCGCAAAGCCGGTCTTTCCGCTGCCGCAGCGGCCGTCCACCGCCACCACCGCAGGCTCCCCCCGCTGGGCCAGCCCGGCGATCTGCAGCAGCGCCTGGAAGAATCCGGCGTACTCCGTGCGGACCAGCCGGTAATGGGGGCGGTAAATCTCCCGAAAAACCTGGGAATGCCGGACCGGCGGGCAGCCCCGCCGGCGGTATTCCGCCAGCCAATCCGCGGCCCCCGGAAGCTCCAGCGTCTCCAGCACTGCCAGGTTCTCCTCCAGCTTCTGGGCGGTGCCCCGGCATCGGCGCGCCGTTAGGGAGACCAGGTTTGTCAGCAGCAGCGTGGCCGCCGACAGGTTGTCCGTCCCCGTCAGATGGAAACGGCTCATGCCGTTTCCAATGGGCTCCGGCTGATCAGGCGCTCCCGCCGCAGGGATATTTCCCCACTCCTCCAAGAGATTTTGCAGAAACTGAGGGCGATCCGAGGACAGATGCCGGGGCCCCAGCGCATTTTGATAGGCCAGTTTCACGCAATCTGCAATCTGCATCCGGGGATAGCGTTCCAAATGTTCCCGCAGAATGGTCTGAAATTCCATGAGATCTCTCCTATTCCTTTCCGCCCAGCCGCAAGCGCCGGCCAAACACCGCTGTCATACCAGATCACAGACCGCTGAGAGTAATTCTATTATAGTATCTGCCCGTTCCCCTGTCAACGCACAATGCCTCCGCCCTCCCGAGGCGGCGGAAAAAGGCCCCTGCCGCCGGTTCGCGGCAGGGGCCTTCCCAATATCATTGCGCGGCGGCATCCGTCATGTGCCGCGCCCGCCTCACTGCTGGTAGAGCAGGCCGTAGGGCTCACACTGGAGCAGCTGGCCGTCGCCGTTCTCGCCCACGTAGACGGCGTCCTTGACCACCTGTTTGCCCCGCAGGAGCACCTGCTCCACCCGACCGATCTTCTCCATTCCCTCGTAGGAGCAGTAGTCCACGTCGTGGAGCATGTCGTCCACGGTGAACACGCCCCTCCAGCTGGGGTCGAACACCACGATGTCCGCGTCAGCGCCCACAGTCAGGCTGCCTTTCCGGGGGAAGAGGCCGTTGTTCTTGGCGGGGGTGGCCGCGAACACGTCCACCAGCTTCTGCCGGCTGATCTTGCCCTTCTCCACGCCATAGGTCCACAGCACCTCCAGCCGGTTCTGCAGGCCCGGCGCGCCGTTGGGGATGTTGCGGAAGTCATCCACACCCATGTGCTTCTGGACTTTCCAGTCGAAGCCGCAGTGGTCTGAGCTGACCGCGTTGAGCCAGCCCTGGTTGATGGCCTGCCACAGGGCCTCCAGGTGGTCCGGCGTCCGCAGGGCGGGAGAGCAGACGTACTTGGCGCCCTCGAAATCGGGCTTGGCCAGGTTGCTCTCATCCAGCACCAGGTAGTGGCTGCAGGTCTCGCCCAGCACCGGCTGGCCCTTGCTGTGGGCGGCGGCGATCTCCTCCACCGCCTCCCGGCAGGTGACATGGGCGATGTACAGCGGCGCGTCCGCCAGCTGGGCCAGGTAGATGGCCCGGCGGGTGGCCTCCGCCTCCACGATGGGGGGGCGGGACACCGCGTGGTAGTAGGGCTCCGTCTTACCCTCGGCGATCAGCTGGCGCTGGAGCACGTCGATGGCGTCGGCGTTCTCCGCGTGGACCATGACGGTGACGCCGGCCTCCTTGGCCTTCAGCAGGGATTTCAGGATGGCGTCGTCATCGGCGTGGAAGAACATGCCCTTGTAGGCCATGAACAGCTTCATCACCGGGTAGCCGGCTTTGGCCAGGTCCGGAATCTCCTCGATGACCTCCGGCCGGGGGTCCGTCATCACCGCGTGGAAGGAGTAGTCCACGGCGGCCACGCCGTCGGCATTGGCCTTCCGATAATCCTCCACGGAGTCCACCAGGCCCTTGCCCCGGATCTGGTTGACGAATTCGATGACCGTGGTGGTGCCACCCGCCGCGGCGGCCTTGGAGGACTCAAAGCCCCGCACCTTGGCGCCGTTGAACTCAAAGGAGAAGTGGACGTGCTGGTCCACGCCGCCGGGCAGGACGTACTTGCCCTGGGCGTCGATCACCTGGTCGGCGGAGGCGCCCAGGTCCTGTCCGATGGCCTGGATCTTGCCGTCCTCCACCAAAATGTCTGCGATGTACTCCGCGTCCGCGGTGACAAGGGTTCCGTTTTTGATGAGTGTCGTCATGGAAATGCTCCTTTCATTTTTTATCGCAGAGCGGGCCGGGCGGGCCCGCAGTGGTCACGCGGTCAGCCGCAGGGCCGTCTCCAGCAGGACCTGGCAGCCCAGGGCGATGTCCTCCGGGGCGGTGTACTCCTGGGGATTGTGGCTCTTGCCGTCCACACTGGGAATGAAGATCATCCCCACGTCCGTCACCAGCGCCAGCATGGAGGTATCATGCACAGCGCCGCTGTTCATGTCCAGATAGGGGGCACCGCAGCTTTCGGCGGCCTCCCGCACAGCGGACACCACCCGCTCTGTCAGCGCCACCGGCTGGTTGCGGCCGATGGTCTCCACCGTCACGGTGAAGCCCGCGTCCGTGATTTCCCGGATGGCCTGGTGCAGCAGCTCCAGCGCCCGGTCGATGCCCTCGTCCCGGATGTCCCGGATGTCCACCGTGAAGGAGACCTGCCCGGGGATCACATTGGGCATATTGGGGGAGCAGAGGATCTCCCCCACCGTGGCCACCGTGGCCTTGCCGCACTCGCTGGCGGCGATCTCCTGGACCCGGCCGATCAGCCGGGCGGCGGCCACCAGAGGGTCCCGCCGCATGTCCATGGGCGTGGCCCCGGCGTGGTTGGACTCCCCGGTAACAGTCACCCGGACGGTGACCATGCCGGCGATGGCCTGCACCACCCCCAGCCGGAGCCCCTTCCGGTCCAGGACAATGCCCTGCTCGATGTGCAGCTCCACCATGGCATCCACCTCGCCAGGCTGCAGGCGGCATTTCGCCACCTCCCGGGGATGGAGGCCGAAGTCCTCCGCCACCTGGACGCAGGTGCGGCCGTCCTCCGCCCGCAGCTGCTCCAGTCCGTGGAGGTCCAGCTTCCCCACCAGGCATTTGCTGCCCACCATGGTGGTGCCGAAGTTGGAGCCCTCCTCCTCCGGGAAGATCACCACCTCCACGCTGCGGCGGGGGCGGTGGCCCGCTTCCCGAAAGACGCTGACCGTCTCCAACGCGCCCACCACGCCCACGATGCCGTCATAGGGCCCGCCGTGGCGCACAGAGTCGATATGGGAGCCGATCCACAGGGGCGCAAGCGCCGGGTCCGTTCCATCATAACGAGCCCGGATATTTCCCATGGGGTCCACCCGGACGGTGAGCCCCAGCTCCCGGAACTGCTCCATTAGATAGGCCCGGGCCTGGGCGTCCTGGGGGCTGTAGGAAAAGCGGGTGATCCCCTGCCCCGGCGTGGCGTTGAACTGGGCCAGGTCCTGAATCCGCTTCATGATCCTCTCTGCATTCACCTGCATGGCGGCACCTCCCGAAATGCGCGCGGCGCCGCAGCCGTGCCGCGCGTTACATGTCAGAAAACAGCTTATTTTATTTTTAACACACTTCCCATGGGATGTCAATTTCTTCCCTTAGGAAAATGGGCCCCGCAGCACCTGCCGCGGGGCGAAGCAGGTTGTTATGCGGCGGTTCAACGATCACCGATGAGGTCTGATCCCTCATCCTTTTGGTGCATCTGTCCAAGGTATATGGTCATCCTACACCTCCCGCAGACTGAACCGCCCCATCCCCTTGACGAATACCAACTTTTTCGCTAGAATAGACAGGCGAAAACCTACCAGGAGGTGCCCTATGGCAACATCCTTTATCGACAAGGCAAAAATCACCGTCCGGGCCGGCAACGGCGGCAACGGGGCGGTGTCCTTCCACCGGGAGAAATACGTGGCCGCCGGCGGCCCTGACGGCGGGGACGGCGGCCGGGGCGGCTCCATCGTCCTCCAGGTGGACGACCACATGTCCACCCTGATGGACTTCCGCTACAAGCGCAAATACGTGGCCCCCAACGGCGCCGACGGCCAGGGCGGCCGGAAGTCCGGCAAGGACGGGCAGGACCTTGTCATCAAGGTCCCCCGGGGCACCCTGGTGCGGGAGGCGGAGACCGGCGAGATCATGCAGGACATGTCCGGCAATGAGCCATACGTCCTCTGCAAGGGCGGCCGGGGCGGCTGGGGCAACAGCCACTTCGCCACCCCTACCCGGCAGGTGCCCCGCTTCGCCAAGGCGGGTCTCCCCGGCGAGGCCCACGACGTGATCCTGGAGTTGAAGCTCCTGGCGGACGTGGGGCTGGTGGGCTTCCCCAACGTGGGGAAATCCACGCTGCTCTCCGTGGTGTCCAAGGCCCAGCCCAAGATCGCCAACTACCACTTCACCACCCTGTACCCCAACCTGGGAGTGGTCTGGGTGGAGGACGGCGTCAGCTTCGTTATGGCGGACATCCCCGGCATCATCGAGGGCGCCAGCGAGGGCGCCGGCCTGGGCCACGACTTCCTGCGGCACGTGGATCGCTGCCGGCTGCTGATCCACGTGGTGGACGTGTCCGGCAGCGAAGGCCGGGACCCGGTGGCGGACTTTGACGCCATCAACGCGGAGCTCGAGCAGTACAGTCCGGATCTGGCGAAGCGGCCCCAGATCGTGGCCGCCAACAAGGTGGACATCCTGCCCCCGGACTCTGACAACCTGGAGCGGCTCCGCGCCCACGTGGAGGCCCAGGGCTGCACGCTGCTGGAAATCTCCGCGGCGGCCCACATCGGCACGGCGGACCTGGTGAAAAAGGCGGCGGAGATGCTCTCCGTGCTGCCCCCCGTCACGGTGTACGAGCCGGAGTACGTGCCGAAAGCACCGGTAATCGACGCCTCCGCCCCTCTGGACATCCATCAGGAGGAGGACGGCACCTGGATCGTGGAGGGTCCCTGGCTGCGGCACCTCATGGGCAGCGTGAACTTCGCCGACTACGAGAGCCGGATGTGGTTCGACAAGACGTTGCGGGAGGCCGGTCTCTTCCAGCGGCTGGAGGAGCTGGGCATCCAGGACGGGGACACCGTGTCCCTGTACGACTTCGAGTTTGAATACCAGAGCTGACCAACAGGCGGCGGGCCGGGTGCCCGCCGCCTGTTTCCATTTGGGCCCCCGCAGCCGCATATGGCCGCATTTGCCCCAATAAAAACCATCCCCGCGGCTCAGGCCGCAGGGATGGTTTCTTGTTCCATGCTCCGCTTTTTCCAGAGGAAGAAGCCCAGGCACAGGACGATCTGCACCACGGTGGAGCAGGGGGTGGACAAACCCAGGGGGAACAGCTCTCCGTGGAAGAAACGGCTCATGAGGAAGGCCACCGGCAGCCGGACCCCCAGCGCCCCGACAAAGCCCTGGATCATGACGAACAGCGTCTGGCCGTGGCCGTTGAAGTAGCCCACGAAGCAGAAGAGGAAGCTGGTCAACAGGCAGTCGATGGCGTAGGCCTTCAGGTACTCCGCCGCCGCGGCCACCACCGCCTGGTCGTCGGCAAAGAGCCCCGCCAGCACGTCCCCATGGAAGAAGGTGCCCCAGCCCATCACCAGGCCCACCAGGAGCGACGAGACGATGCCGCACCAGAGCGCCCGCTGGGCCCGGTCCTCCCGGCTGGCGCCCACGTTCTGGGCCACAAAGGCGGACATGGACTGCATGTAGGCCGAGGGCACCAGCATCACGAAGCCGCAGAGCTTCTCCGCCACGCCCACACCGGCGGAGGCGATGGTGCCCATGGAGTTGGCCAGGGCGATGATCACCAGGAAAGAGATGTTGACCAGCAGGTCCTGCAGCGCCACCGGGCAGCCCAGCTTCAGGATGCGGCCGATGATGGTCCCCTCGAACCGG
Source organism: uncultured Oscillibacter sp. (assembly GCA_904393855.1). Lineage (GTDB taxonomy): Bacteria > Bacillota > Clostridia > Oscillospirales > Oscillospiraceae > Oscillibacter. The sequence goes on from CAJFNE010000037.1 coordinate 11,965, forward strand.
ATATCCGCCCGGGTCATGGTGAACGGCAGCTGCCGCCGGAGGATAATCACCAGAGACAGCGCCACACTGATGGCCTGGGCCGCCACCGTGGCGATGGCTGCGCCGGCCACGCCCATGCCGAGGCCCCCCACCAGCAGCAGGTCCCCCGCGATGTTGCACACGCAGGCGATGCTGACCGTGATGAGGGGCATCTTGGAGTCCCCCAGCCCCCGGAACACGCTGCCCACCAGGTTATAGGCCACAATGAACACCGCGCCCGCGGAGCAGATGCGGGTATAGGTCACCGTTCCGTCAAAGGCATCCGCCGGGGCCTGCATCAGCGTGGCCAGCTGGGGCGTCGCCGCCAGCATGATGACCGTCACCACCAACGTCACCACCACGAACAGGCAGATGCCGGCACCCACCGCGCGGCCCGCCTCCTCCGGCTTCCCCTCGCCCAGCTTCTGGCCCAGCAGGATCGTGACGCCCATGGAGAGCCC
>CAJFNE010000038.1 GCA_904393855.1 uncultured Oscillibacter sp.
GGCGGCGTACAGTACCAGACGTAGATGGGGGTGGCCAGCACCAGCAGGTCGCTGGCCAGCACCAGGTCAAACAGCGCCTGCCCGTCATCCCGGCGGGAGCAGCCAAAGCCGGTCCAGTCCACCTGGCAGGCCCGGCAGGCCACACAGGGCTGGATGTCCCGGTCATAGAGCCAGACAGTCTCCGTCCCGATGCCGCTCCGCTCCAGCTCCTCACAGAAAGGCGTCAGCAGAGCGGCCGTGTTCCCATTTCTGCGGGGACTGCCCATAAGAACCGCGGCTCTCACGCCAGGGCTTCCTTCCGGGCGGCGGTATCCTTGCGCAGCCGGGGAGCCGGCTCCGGCGCGGGTTTCTTCTCCGCCGCGGTCTTTTCCGCCAGCCGCTCCCGGGCCACCGCCAGCATCAGCTTGATCCGGTTCTCTTGGTTGACGCGAGTCGCGCCGGGATCGTAGTCGATGGGGGTGATGTTGGCCTGGGGATACAACTCCCGAATCCGGTTGATCATGCCCTTGCCGCAGATGTGGTTGGGCAGACAGCCGAAAGGCTGGGCGCACACGATATTCTCATAGCCGGAGCGCACCAGCTCCACCATCTCGGCGGTCAGCAGCCAGCCCTCGCCCATCTTGTTGCCGTGGCCGATGATGCCATCCGCCAGCTTCGTCAGCTCCTTGAACGGCAACGGCGCGTGGAAGCCGTTGTCCTGCAGGGCGCTGATCATGGCGTTCTCCGTCTGCTCGAAGTACTTCAGCGCCACGCCGGAACCCACTTTCTCCAGGGCGGTGCCGCCATACAGCCGGGCGGTCTCGGACATATTATAGGTGCTGTACTGCACCATGCCCATGAGGCCGGGGATGTTCACCTCGCAGTCCTGAGAGAGCAGGAACTTCTCCAGGTCGTTGTTGCCCAGGGGGGAGTGCTTGACATAGATCTCGCCCACCACGCCCACTTTCACCTTGGGCACCCGGCGCACCGGGATGGTGGCAAAGTCCGCTGCCATCTCCCGCATGGCGGTGCGCATCTCCCGGTGGGAGTAGCCGCGATCCTCCAGAATCCAGCCGCAGATGGTGTCCAGCCACTTCTCCTGCTTGGCCTCCGCGGCGCCGTGCACCGTCTCATAGGGCTCCGTCTGGGCCCGCAGGGACACCAACATATCGCCATAGAACACCGCCGCCAGCATCATCCGCACCAGGGTCAGCGTGATGGGGAATCCGGAGTCCTTCTCCAGGCCGGAGAAGTTCAGGCTCACCACCGGCACCTGGGGATAGCCGGCCTTGACCAGGGCCTTGCGCAGCAGGTGGATGTAGTTGGACGCCCGGCAGCCGCCGCCGGTCTGGGTGATGATCAAGGCGGTGTGGTCCAGGTCGTACTTGCCGGAGTTCAGGGCGTCCAGGAACTGACCGATTACCAGCAGAGCCGGATAGCAGGTGTCGTTGTGGACGTACTTGAGGCCCAGCTCGCACACCTGGCTGCCGCAGTTGTCCAGCAGCTCGCACTGATATCCCGCCTTCCGCATCACGGCGGCCAGGATGCGGAACTGCACCGGGGCCATGTTGGGAATCAGGATCTTGTGGGTCTTCTTCATCTCCGGGGTAAATTTCGGATAGTTGGTATAGTCCATGTTCATATCTCACGCCTCCTTCTGCTCGTCCAAAGCGGCGAACAGGCTCCTCAGACGAATCCGCACCGCACCCAGGTTGGTGATTTCGTCAATTTTCAGCTGGGTATAGAGCTTCCCGCCGTTGTGCAGGATCTCTCTGGTCTCGTCCGTTGTGATGGCATCCACGCCGCAGCCGAAGCTCACCAGCTGCACCAGGTCCATGTCCGGCTGGGAGCAGCAGTACTTGGCCGCCGCGTACAGCCGGGAGTGATAGGTCCACTGGTTCAGCACCGTGGTGGGGAACTTCTCCACCCGGTTGGAGACGGAATCCTCCGTCACCACCGCCGCGCCGAACTGGGTGATCAGCGTGTCAATGCCGTGGTTGATCTCCGGGTCCACATGGTAGGGCCGCCCCGCCAGCACGATGATCCGACGCCCCTCCGCCCGGGCCTGCTGGATGATCCGCTCGCCCTCCGCCCGGATCTGGGCCATGTGGCTGGCGTACTCGGCATAGCCCGCGTCGGCGGCCTCCCGGACCTCCTCCCGGGTCAGGTCCGGGAAAGTCCTGCGGAGGATCTCGTAGATCTTCTTGGCAAAATCCTTGGGCCGGTGGAGACCTACGTAGTCATAGATGAATGGAGTGCCGCCCTCGTGAACCTCCGGGCAGTTGCCGGCGATCACCTCCGGGTAGTAGGCCACCACGGGGCAGTTGTAGTGGTTGTCGCCCAACCCCTCGTCGATATTGTAGCTCATGCAGGGGTAGAAGATGGCGTCCAGTCCCAGCTTGCTGAGGAACTGGATGTGGCCGTGGGCCAGCTTGGCCGGGAAGCACACCGTGTCGCTGGGGATGGTGCCCTGTCCCTGGATATACAGGCTGCGGCTGCTGAAGGGGCTGTGATACACCGCGAAGCCCAGCTTTGTGAAAAACGCGTGCCAGAAAGGCAGCAGCTCCCACATATTCAGCACCAGGGGAATCCCAATCTTGCCCCGCTTGCCGGGGACGGGCTTATAGCCCTGGATCAGCTTCCGCTTGTACTCGTAGAGGTTCCGCTCCCCGGTATCCGCCTGGCCGGTGATGGGCCGGTCGCAGCGGTTGCCGCTGATAAAGGTGGCCCCGTCGGAGAACGTGTTGATGGTCAGCTGGCAGTTGTTGCCGCACCGCCCGCAGACCTCGCTGCGGGTCTCCTGGCTGAAGCTGCGCAGGGCCTCCCGGTCCAGCAGGGTACTGACATGGTCCGCGCCGGCCTTTCCCTTGCCGTACAGCGCCGCGCCGTAGGCGCCCATGAGACCCGCGATATCGGGCCGGATGACCTCCACGCCCATTTCCTTCTCAAAGGCCCGCAGCACCGCCTCGTTATAGAAAGTGCCGCCCTGGACCACGATCTTCCGGCCCAGCTCCTCGGGAGAGGCGGCGCGGATCACCTTGTAGATGGCGTTTTTCACCACGGAGATGGAGAGCCCCGCGGAGATGTTGTCCAGTGTGGCTCCGTCCTTCTGGGCCTGCTTCACGCTGGAGTTCATGAATACCGTGCAGCGGCTGCCCAGGTCCACGGGCCGCTTGGCGAACAGGCCCAGCTTGGCAAAATCCTTGATGTCCCGGCCCAGAGCCTGGGCAAAGGTCTGCAGGAAGCTGCCGCAGCCGGAGGAGCAGGCCTCGTTCAGGAAAATATCGCTGATGGCCCCCTGCTCGATCTTGAAGCACTTCATATCCTGGCCGCCGATGTCGATGATGAAATCCACGTCGGGCAGGAAGTACTTGGCCGCGGTGAAGTGGGCCACGGTCTCCACCACGCCGTAGTCGGTGTGGAAAGCGTTCTTCGCCAGGTCCTCACCGTAGCCGGTGGTGGTGACGGAGGCCACATGGAGCTTGGGATGCTCGTCATAGAGCTTTTGCAGCACGTCCCGGATCAGGGGGACGGGGTTCCCCAGATTGGGCTGGTAGTCGGTAAACAGAAGCCGGGCATCCTGGTCGATGACCGCCAGCTTCACCGTGGTGGAGCCGGAGTCAATCCCGATGTGGACCGGCCCGTCGTAGTTCGCCGTGAAAGGGACCCGGGGTACCGTGGCCTTGGCGTGCCGGGCCCGGAACTCCTCATACTCCTCCTGATTGGCAAACAGGGGCGGGTGGCTCCGATAGGTCTCGGAGGCGCCGTGGGACTGCAGCCGGTCCGCCACTTCCTTCAGGTCGAACTCCTGGTCCGCGAAATAGGCCGCGCCCAGCGCCACGAACAGCAGACTGTTCTCCGGCCGGACGCCCTGGACCCCCAGGGTGCGGTCAAAGCTCTCCCGCAGGCAGCGGGAGAACGTCAGCGGCCCGCCTAAGTACAGCACCTTGCCGTGGATGGGCCGGCCCTGGGCCAGGCCCGCGATGGTCTGGTTCACCACCGCCTGGTAGATGCTGGCGGCAATGTCCGCCGCCTTGGCCCCCTGGTTGATCAGGGGCTGGATATCGCTCTTGGCAAACACGCCGCACCGGGACGCGATGGTATAGGTCTTCTCCGCCGTCTGGGCGGCGGCATCCATCTCATCGGCGGTCATCTTCAGCAGGGTCGCCATCTGGTCAATAAAAGCGCCGGTACCCCCGGCGCAAGACCCATTCATCCGTACCTCAACGCCATTGGTCAGGAAGAGGATCTTCGCGTCCTCTCCCCCCAACTCGATAATGCAGTCCGTACCGGGAGCCAGGCGGCCCGCCGCCACGCGGGTGGCATAGACCTCCTGCACGAACGGGACCTGCACGCTCTCCGCCATGCCCATGCCGGCGGAGCCGGAGATGGCCAGACGGGCCTCAGGCGCGTACTGCTTTGCCACCCGCCGCAGCAGCTCCTCGGACTTCTCTAAAATATGACTGAAATGCCGCTCGTATGTACTGTACAGAATATGGTCCGCGTCATCCAGAACCACACATTTAATGGTGGTGGATCCCACGTCCAAACCAACTTTCACGCAAGGTTTCCTCCTTCAGGCAATCGGTTGCTTCACCAAATCTGATGCCATGCAGCCTTACTTTACATTCCACTGTATCATACTCTTTTTCGCTGAAATGTTCAATTGCGAATTCCTGGCAAACCTGTAAATATTCCGTTAAAAAACCGTTCTCTTGCTCTCTTGATTTTCCCCAAAAACGTGATATGATGGTCCCATTCTGATGGAGCAAAGGGAGGTTTTCCCCATGGATACTGTGCTGATGCACACCTGCTGCGCCCCCTGTTCCCTCTCCTGCATCGACCCTCTGCGGGCGGAGGGCATCGAGCCGGTGGCGCTGTGGTACAACCCCAATATCCACCCCTGGAAGGAGTACCAGGCCCGGCGGGACTGCCTGCTGGAGTACGCCCCCACCATCGGCATGGAGGTGCGGGTACGGGAGGATTATGGCCTCAAGGACTTCGTCCGCCACGTGGCCGCGGATATCGAGCACCGCTGCGCCTACTGCTATGAGCACCGGCTGGAGGGAACGGCGCGGTATGCCGCGGAGCACGGCTTCGCCGCTTTCACCACCACGCTGCTGGCCAGCACCTATCAGGACCACGACGGCATCGCCCGGGCGGCGGAGCGGTACGCCCGGCAGTATGGCGTGGAGTTTTTGTACCGGGACTTCCGCCCCAACTTCCGGGCCGGAAACCAGCGGGCCCGGGAGCTGGGCTTCTACATGCAGAAATACTGCGGCTGCGTGTTCTCCGAGCAGGATCGCTACCAAAAGCAGATCGACCGGGACCGGGCAAAGTTCCAGGAGCCCGCGCCCGCTGAATAGGACAGCAAAAAGAGACGCGAACGCGTCTCTTTTAGACTGTCAAAAAAGCCCCTGGGGGCTTTTTTGACAGTCCAAACCAATGCCGTTACTTTCGCGCGGCTTCACCGCGCAAAAGTCCCCGCTTCGCGGGCCGCACGCCTTGCTCTGCAAGGCTTTACGGGGCATTGTATCCCATACGAGGCGGGCTGCCGCCCCCTCGAGCTCCCCCGCCGGAATTCTCCCCTGTTCCCACGTACGCAGGTTTTCAGCAGGCAAATTGAAAGAGACGCGAACGCGTCTCTTTTTTACCGCGTCATGAACTCACGGGCCCAGGGGCGCGCCGGCGCGCAGCAGCTCCTCCAGGGAGAGCGCCCGCGGGCTCCCGGGCAAGTCCGTCCCCCGGACCGCCGCGCCGGCGGCATAGCCTGGGAATGTCTCCACCGGGCAGTAAATCTCCCCGGGCTCCAAGGGCGGCTCCGGCCGCAGCAGGGCGCTGACACCCTCTCCGCCGCACTTGGCCCTGGCCTCCCGCCGAACCCAGATCTGGAAGAACGCCTCCGGCGAGAAGTCCTCCCCCATCCGGCGCAGCAGGTGCGGCCCCGGCGGGCGTATCCGCTCGATATCCACGCCCACCGGCTGATCGGAGAGCCCCACCAGCACCGCGCCGTCGGTATGGCTGAGACTGAACTGGACCTGGGGGAAGTCCTGAAAATAGGGCTTTCCCCGGGCGGTCAGAGACATTGCCGGCAGCTCCTGCCAACCGTACCGCTCCCGCAGCGCCGCCCGCAGCAGCCCGTAGGCGCACAGCGGCTCCCGCCACTGTGTCCGCCGGCGCGGTAGGCGCTTCCGGCGCTCCGGCGGCAGGGCGGCCAGCAGGACCGCCTCCTCCCCCTCCGTCAGCGGACGTTCCAGTTTGGCGGTCCACAGTGCGGCAGTCATGCTCCCCCCTCCTCCCCTTTACATGGAGACCTTATTGTAAGCCCATTCAGACCTCCTGTAAAGCGCCCGGCCAAAACTTTTTCAAAAAATCTGTGCGAAAAAAGAGGAAATTCAACCTGCGCGGGGTATATCTAAATTACCGCTGTCAACAGACGGAGCCGCCGGTATGACAAGCGGGCTTTTTGGCTAAACTGGCGGAAGGAGTACGGCGTCATGGCATTCCCACAGCATTTTTTGGACGAGCTCATCGCCCGCAGCGACATTGTGGACGTGGTGGGCAGCTATGTGCAGCTGACCCGCAAGGGCGCCAACCTCTTTGGCCTGTGTCCCTTCCACAGTGAGAAGACCGGCTCCTTCTCCGTCTCCCCGGACAAGCAGATCTACTACTGCTTCGGCTGCAAGCGGGGCGGCGGCGTGGTGAACTTCATCATGGAGGAGGAGAACCTGACCTTTCCGGAGGCGGTGCGCTTCCTGGCCAAACGGGCCGGGATGGAGGTCCCGGAGGAGGAGAGCGACCGGGAGCAGAGCCGCCGCCGGCAGCGGATGCTGGAGCTGAACCGGGAGGCGGCCCGGTTTTACTATCAGCTGCTCCAGCAGCCGGAGGGCGAGGCGGTGCGGGAGTATCTGGACCGCCGGCGAATTCGGCGCTCCACCGCTGTGAAGTTCGGCATGGGCGCCGCGCCGGACGCCTGGGACACATTACTGACCGCCATGACCCGCCGGGGCTACACCAAGGCGGAGCTGCTGGACGCGGGCCTGGTGGTCCAGAACAAGAACGGCGGCCTGTATGATAAGTTCCGCAACCGCCTGATGCTCCCGGTGGTGGACACCCGGGGCGAGGTGGTGGCTTTCGGCAGCCGGGTGCTGGACAAGTCCGAGCCCAAATACATGAACTCCGCGGAGACGCTGGTCTACAGCAAGCGGCGGGTCCTGTACGGTCTGAACCTGGCAAAAAAGACCAAGCGCCCCAATATCATTCTCTGTGAGGGGAACCTGGACATCGTCACGCTGCATCAGGCGGGCTTTGACAACGCGGTGGCCTCCATGGGCACGGCGCTGACCGTGGAGCAGATCCGGCTCCTCAGCCGCTTCACCAAGGAGCTGGTGCTGTGCTACGACAACGACAACGCCGGGAAGATCGCCACGGAGCGGGCGCTGCAGCTGCTGGACGGCTCGGAATTCTCTGTCAAGGTGCTCCAGCTGCCCCGGCGGCTGGTGGACGGGGAGTATGTCAAGCAGGACGCCGACGACTTCATCAAGTTCCAGGGGCCCGACGCCTTTGAGCGCCTTTTGAACGGCAGCGAGAACGGCGTGGAGTTCCGCATGGCCCAGGTGGCCGGGAAGTACGATCTCACCAGCGACGAGGCCCGGGTAGCCTACTGCGAGGAGGCGGCCCAGCTGCTGGCCTCCCTGCCCAACCCCGTGGAGCGGGAGATCTACACCGCCCGGGCGGCGGAGGCGGCCCACATCACCCAGGAGGCCATGGCGCTGGAGGTCCGGCAGGCTTTCCGGCGGCGGGCGGCCCGGGAGCGGAAGGCGGAGCTGCGCAAGGACCTGAATCCCGCCGCCCAGCTGCAGCCCAAGGAGCGGTCCCTGCGATATGAGAACCTCCGCTCCGCCAGGGCGGAGGAGGGCATCCTGCGGCTGCTGCTGCTGGACGAGAGCCTCTTCCCCCAGGAGCCGCCGTTGACGGAGGACCAGTTCTCCTCTCCCCTGTTGGGCCGGGTGTACGCCCAGCTCTGGCAGGCCCGGGAGGAGGGGCGTCCAGTGTCTCTGGCCCCGGTCTTTGAGTCGCTGACATCGGAGGAGGCCAGCCACATCAGCGCCATCTGCCAGCAGCCGCAGTCCATGCAGAATGCCCGGCAGGCGCTGGCGGACTACATACGCATCGTACAGACAGAAGCGAAAAAGCGCGCCGGAGACGGGAACACCGATCCCCTCCTGGCGGCCACAGAAAAATACAGACAGGGAGGAAAGCGGCATGGCGAAACATGAGAATTTAACTCCAGAGGAGTTGGAGCGGCAGGCGGACGCACTGCTCTCCGCCGCTGATCAAAAGAAGAAAAAAGGGGGCGCCGACCAGCAGCCGGCAGGCGTCATGACGGATGAGGAGGCCAAAAAGGCCGGCATCCTTCGTCTGGATGACAAGCAGGTAGCCGCTTTGCCGGCGGCCTCGTGGCTCATGAATAACGAGAAGCTGCGGGAACTGCTGGCCAAAGGCAAGAAGCGGGGCAAACTGGACTCCGGCGAGCTGATGGAGGCGGTGGACGACCTGAATCTGGAGAGCGAGCAGATGGACCAGCTGTACGATTCTCTGGAGGCCCTGAACATCGACATCAGCGCCGAGGAGGAGCTGCTCCTGCCGGAGCTGCCCGATGACGAGCCCGCCGCCGAGGAGATCGCCGAGGTGGAGGAGGAGGAGCTGGTAGACCCCAACACTCTGGTCAATAACTTCTCCATCGACGATCCCGTCCGCATGTATCTCAAGGAGATCGGAAAGGTCCCCCTGCTCTCCCCCGACGAGGAGATCACCCTGGCCCAGGCCCTTGCCGCCGGCAATGAGGCCGCGGCCCAGCTGGCCAATCTGAAAACCCTCCGGGAATCCGGTGCCCCGGTGGACGTCACCCCGGAGCAGGAGGCCGCCTGGAAGAAGGACTACGACGCCGGCGAGGCTGCCAAGCAGAAGCTGGCGGAGGCAAACCTCCGACTGGTGGTCTCCATCGCCAAGCGGTATGTGGGACGCGGGATGCTGTTCCTGGACCTGATCCAGGAGGGCAACCTGGGCCTTATCAAGGCCGTGGAGAAGTTTGACTACACGAAAGGCTTCAAGTTCTCCACCTACGCCACCTGGTGGATCCGCCAGGCCATCACCCGGGCCATCGCCGACCAGGCCCGCACTATCCGTATCCCGGTCCACATGGTGGAGACCATCAACAAGGTGATCCGGGTCAGCCGCCAGCTCCTCCAGGAGCTGGGCCACGACCCCTCCCCCAATGAAATCGCCGCCGAGATGAACATGCCGGTGGATAAGGTCCGGGAGATTTTGAAGATCGCCCAGGAGCCGGTCTCCCTGGAGACCCCCATCGGCGAGGAGGAGGATTCCCACCTGGGGGACTTCATCCCCGACGAGGGCGCCAGCGAGCCCAGCGAGGCCGCCAGCTTCACGCTTTTAAAAGAGCAGCTGATGGACGTCCTCTCCACCCTGACCCCCCGGGAGGAGAAAGTGCTGAAGCTCCGCTTCGGCATCGAGGACGGCCGCACCCGCACCTTGGAGGAGGTTGGCAAGGAGTTCAACGTCACCCGGGAGCGCATCCGGCAAATCGAGGCCAAGGCCCTGCGCAAACTGCGCCATCCCAGCCGGAGCAAAAAGCTGAAGGATTTCCTGAACTGACGGAGCCCAGGCGGCCTGCAAGCCCCCCGGCGCAGTTTCGGGGCCCCCGTGAAATCGCAGATTTCATGGGGAGCGCCATCCCAGCCGGAGCAAGAAGCTGAAGGATTTCCTGAACGGAATAACAGTCGGATTTTCCAGTGCAGCGGTTCCGACCCTTTCCACGGGTCAGAACCGCTGCACTGCCGTTTCCCCGCCCTGCCTTTCTCAAGGCACTCCGCCGCTCTCGGGCAGATGTTCGCGGGATCGCTTTTAAGGTAGCTTTTGCGGGAGTTCTCTCCCTATCTCTCCCACAAATATTTCATACTTCCTCACTTTCCGCGGCCAGTTCTCCGACACTGGAGATGGTGAAACCATCTCTTTTATTGGGCATATTGTATAATTTCCAGGGGTATTTTTTTACAAAATCTGCAGGAAAACACGGTTGTCTTTCCCGGAAAGACGGGGGTTCCTCCTTGCTTATGAAGAAAAATCTTCCAAAATTTTATTCATTTTACATGTGAATATTTGAATATTTTGTGCTATTCCGATAAAATACTTCTACTTTTTTGTCATATTGCTCATTTATTTTCCAATTAAAACTCTCCCCTAATAGTATTGTTTTTGGAAATCTCCTCCCCTTTTCCAAAAAAAAAATGCGGACAACCAGTTGACCTTCCATCCAGTGTAGCTACTAAAATGGGAGGCGAATTAAGGGAAGGCTCCTGATGGAGTCCTTTCCATGGATTCGAGAATGTTTGGAATTATGTAAGGAGGATTTCTATCATGATTGGCGAAAAGGTTGTTATCCGGTACCGTATGGCTGCTAGCGATGCTCACTATGCTGGCGATCTGGTGGAAGGCGCTCACACTGTTACCGCTTGGGGCGACGTCGGCACCGAGCTGGCCATCCGTCTGTTCGGCGATGAGTCCCTGTTCGTCGGTTACTCTGAGGTCCGTTACACCGCTCCTGTGTACGCTGGCGACTGGATGGAGTATTCCGGCTGGATTGAGAAGGTCGGCAACACCTCTCTGACCTGCCACTTCGAGGCTCATAAGGTCATCGAGCTGGCTGACCGCGAGCGCACCAAGGGTCTGGCTGATTCCGCTGCCAACGTGCTGCCCGAGCCCATCCTGACCGCTTATGGCACCGGCACCCTGATGGTCAAGAAGGACCTGCAGCGCCCCGAGTTCGGCGATCCTAAGTTCCAGAATCGCTAATCGAGTCGTCTTGTGTGATTGCTGACAGCAATATAACATGAATTCTGGAGGCTGTTCGGTTGTTTCCATGACGACCGAACAGCCCCCCGTTTGTTTTCGCATGCTGACGGCGGCCCGTCCCGGCGGGCGTCCTGGAATGCGATGAATTCCTCCATTGTATCGCGGCAACTGCCGCCGGCTTTCATTTCTGCCACAGCTCTGCGGATTGGCAGTTATTTTCTCCGGCGGCTGCATTTCACAGAAAGAAAGGAAATCGCTTATGAACAGACCTCTGGAAGGCATTCGCGTATTGGACCTGACTCAGGCATACAGCGGCCCGTTCTGCACCATGAACCTGGCCGACCACGGCGCCGAGGTCATCAAGATCGAGACCCCTCCCTCCGGTGATCAGACCCGTGGCTGGGGCCCCATGGAGAACGGCTTCAGCGGCTACTACGCCTACATCAACCGCAACAAGAAGGGCATGACCCTGAACCTGAAGAGCGAAGAGGGCAAGCAGATCTTCACCGAGCTGCTGAAGACCGCCGACGTGGTTTGCGAGAACTACAAGGTGGGCGTGCTGGAGCGTTTGGGCTTCCCCTATGAGAAGATGAAGGAGATCAACCCCCGCATCATCTACGGCTCCATCAGCGGCTTCGGCCTCACCGGCGAGCTGGCCTCCCGCCCCGCCTACGACATCGTGGCCCAGGCCATGAGCGGCATGATGAGCGTCACCGGCTTCCGGGACGGCCCCCCGTGCAAGATTGGTCCCTCCGTCGGCGACAACTACTCCGGCGCCTATCTCTGCATGGGCATCCTGATGGCCCTGTATGAGCGGGAGAAGACCGGCGTGGGCCGCCGGATCGACATCTCCATGATGGACACCCTGTTCTCCGTGATGGAGAACTTCGTGGTGGAGTACACCATCGCCGGCAAGACCCCCCATCGGGCTGGCAACCAGGACCCCTCCATTGCCCCCTTTGACTCTTTCCGGGCCAAGGACGGCGACTTCGTCATGGGCTGCGGCACCGACAAGATGTATGCCGACCTGTGCCGCGCCATGGGCCGGGAGGATCTGATCTCTGATCCCCGGTTCATCACGAATGTGGACCGCTGCGACAACTACCTGCCCGACCTGAAGTCCGCCATCGAGGAGTGGACCACCACAAAGACCATCGACGAGCTGGAGGAGATCATCTCCGGGCTGAAGATTCCTTTCGGCCGGATTCAGACGATCCCCCAGGCCGCGGAGCATCCCCAGATCAAGGAGCGCAACATGCTCTGGACGGTCTATCAGCCCGGCATGGACCGGGAGATCCGCATCCCCGGCACCCCCGTCAAGATCCACGGCGAACCCGACGCGTGCCAGAAGCCCGCGCCCCAGCTGGGCGAGGACAACGAGGCGATCCTCACCAGCCTTGGCATGACCAAGGAGCAGGTGGACGCCCTGCGGGAGAAAGGCGTGATCTGATTCCCGTCCGCCCCGTCTTCTGCTTGTAAAGAGACCCCCGCCGTCCCGATTGGGACGGCGGGGGTTTGTTGTCAGAGTTGTCTTTCGCTGAGGCGGTGCCCCCGCACTGTGCTCTGCGTCCGTCCAGCTGCCAGCTAAA
>CAJFNE010000039.1 GCA_904393855.1 uncultured Oscillibacter sp.
AGATTGTTTGGGGCTGGCGCATACGATCCCTCCTCTGTACTCAGGTTCGCCGGAAATACTTTTAATTTTTACTTTATCATACAGGCCAGTTTTTCACAAGGTTGGTTGGTAAAACCGATGGAGTTTTGACCGTCCCTGCCGATCTGGAAAGGGAAAAAACATCTCTCCGGTTGCAAACCATGGGAAAATGCGATATGATTATTGAATGTAATTTTTTTCATTTCACAGCAGGCAGGTGAATAAGATGCAGATTCTGGTTATCGACGCCCAGGGCGGCGGCATCGGCCGGCAGCTGGTCTCCGGGCTCCGGCAGGCAGTCCCCGACGCCGAGATCACCGCGGTGGGCACCAACAGCGCCGCCACAGCCGCCATGCACAGGGCCGGGGCGGATCACGCCGCCACCGGGGAGAACGCCGTGGTGGTGGCCTGCCGCAAGGCGGACATCATCATGGGCCCCATCGGCATGGTGATCGCGGACTCCCTCTTCGGTGAGATCACGCCCGTCATGGCGGCGGCCGTGGGACAGAGCAGTGCCAAGCGGGTCCTGATCCCCTTCAACCACTGCGACAACATCCTGGTGGGGGTGCCGAACACCAGCGTCAGCGCCCTCCTGCAGGAGGCGGTGGACGTTGTGCGGCAGTTGGCAGCGGATACGAAATAGCGCCCTCCTCCCCGGCACCCTGAGCAGTCGCTGCTCCTGCGGCTTTTTCGCAAGGACTTCCCGGTTCTCCGGGTCATCCATCTGTCAGTGAGGCATTTCCATGGAAAATATCGTCATCTCCCTGAACGCCGTTCTCCCACTCTTTTTGATCATCGGGCTGGGCTGCATTGCAAAGCAGCTGCACATCCTCTCCGACGAGGCGGCGCGCCAGGCCAACAGCCTGTGCTTCAAGCTGTTCATGGCGCCGCTGCTTTTCTACAACGTCTACATATCGGACCTGGAGTCCGCTTTCAACGGGCCGCTGCTGGCCTTCTGCGTCATTGGCACCCTGGCGGAATTCGGGATCGGCCTGCTGCTGGTCCCCCGGATCGAGTCCCAGCAGTCCGCCCGGGGCGTCATGCTGCAGGCCTTCTGCCGCCCGAATCTGGTGCTGCTGGGGCTGCCGCTGTCCACCTCCCTGTTCGGGGACGAGAGCATCGGAAACATCACCTTCATGCTGGCGGTGATTGTCCCCCTGATCAATATCCTGGCCGTTCTGGCCCTGGAGCTGTTCCGGGGCGGCACCCCAAAACCCCCAAAAATTCTGCGGGGCGTGATCCAGAATCCCTTCGTGCTGGGGGCACTGACCGGCTTCCTGTGCAAGTTCCTCCACATGCAGCTGCCCTATATTCTGGAGAGCGCCGTCTCCGACATGGCGGCGGCCGCCACGCCGCTGGCCCTGGTGCTGATGGGAGCCTCCATGGATTTTGGCAGACTGCGGGGCGCCGGCCGGAGCCTGGCCATCTGCACGGTGGTACGGCTGCTGGTCTCCCCGGCCATCTTCATCTCCCTGGGCGCGGCCCTGGGCTTCCGGGGCATCGCCCTGTGCGCGGTGATGCTGGTCTTTGCCACCCCGGTGGCGGTGAACTCCTACACCATGGCCCTGCAGATGGACGCGGACGCAGACCTGGCCGGCGGCATCGTCCTGACGACCACGGGCTTCTCCTGCCTGACTCTCTTCCTGTGGATTCTGCTTTTGAAATCCCTGGGCCTGTTCTAAAGAAAGCACGGCTCCAGCCGATGGCTGGAGCCGTGCTTTCTTGAACTTACGAATGGGACGCTGGAAAGGTCAGGGTAAAAGTACTGCCTTTCCCCAGTTCGCTCTCCAGCTCCACCCGGCCGCCCAAATAGGCGATCCCGTGCTTGACAATGGAGAGGCCCAGGCCCGTGCCGCCGCTGGAGTGGCTCTTATCCACCCGGTAGAACCGCTCGAACACCCGGCCCTGCATCTCCTGGGAGATACCGATCCCGGTATCCGACACCGCCACCTGCTGCCCCTCCGCGCTCCGGGAGAGGGTGATCCGCACGCTGCCGCCGGGGCGGTTGTAGGCGATGGCGTTGTCACAGAGGTTATAGATCACTTCCTCCACAATCTGGGGGACACCCCGGATGAAGTCGCAGTCGCCCGTAATCGTCACGCTCACATGCTTCTTCTCCGCCGCAGGGGCCAGCTGCTCCGCCACGCTCTCCGCCACCTGCCGCAGGTTCACCGGCACCCACTCGGCGGTGGGGCCGCCCTCGTCCAGGCGGGAGATCTCAATGATGTCGTTCACCAGGCCGATCAGGCGCTGGGCCTCCCGATGAATGTTGCCGGCAAAATGGGAGATGTCCGCCGGCTGCACCAGGCCGTCCCGCAAAATCTCCGCCGTCCCCAGGATCGAGGTCAGCGGCGTCTTCAGCTCGTGGGAGACGTTGGCGGCAAATTCCCGCCGCAGGGTCTCCCGCCGCTCCTGCTCCGTCACATCCACCAGGATCAGCACCGCGCCGGCGAGAACGCCGTTCTGCTCCACCGGGTTGGCGAAGATCCTGCAGCAGGCGTCTCCCCGCTCCAGAAGCTCCTCCCACCGGCGGCCCGACAGGGCCTCCTCCACGCAGCGGCGGAAGCCGGCCTCCCGATTCAGCGCCAGGACGCTCTCGCCCACCTCCGCACGGCTGCCCGTGTGCAGGAGCCGCAGCGCCGCGGCATTGAAAGAGAGAACCCGGGTCTCCTGGTCGATGACCAGCAGCCCCTCGCTCATGTGCTCCGTGATGGAGTCGAACTCCTCCCGCTGGCGGCGCAGGTCCTCCAGCTGCTGCTGGATCTGCTGGTTCTGGCTGCGGATCTTCCCCACGATGGGCGCCAGCTCATCGTAGGTATCCTGCTCCTCCAGATGTCCGGGGTCGATCGCGTTGATAGGCGCCACCAGCTGCCGGGAGAGTCGTCCCGCCAGCCAGAGAGCCAGGCACAGCGCCAGCAGAATTACCGCGGCCACAGGCTGCAGGGCCTGCAGCACCAGCATCCACACGGAGTACTGGGTGGTGGCCAGACGCAGCACGGAGCCGTCTGTCAGCCGGAGGGCATAGTACAGCGTGGACTGGGCCAGTGTCTGGGAGTAACGGACCGCGCTGCCGTGGCCCAGCTGCATGGCCGTGCGGATTTCCTCCCGGTCCGCGTGGTCCTTCAGTTCCGCGGCGTTCTCCCAGTTGTCAAAGAGCACCGTTCCATCCGCCGCCACCCAGGTGACCCGGTCATCGCCGGGCAGATCCTCCGTCAGGTAGCCCATGCCCTCGTTCTCCACGCCGTGGGCGACATAGGCGGTGGCCTGGGCCAGCTCCTGTACCACCCGGTCCTGGAAGTAACCGTGGAGCACGCCCACGATCAGCACGAGACTTGCCAGCAGCACCGTCAGCGCCACCCCTAGAATGGACCAAAAGACCCGTCTTTTCATCATGTCTCTTAACCCTCTCCGTCAATCTTGTAGCCATAGCCCCGCACGGTCTGCACGTAGGCGCCCGCAGGCCCCAGCTTTTGACGGAGCGTCCGCACATGCACGTCCACCGTGCGGGTCTCGCCGGTGAACGCGTAGCCCCACACCTGCTCGATCAGCCGCTCCCGGGTGAACACCTGGCCCCGGTTCTGCAGCAGCAGGCACAGCAGCTCAAATTCCTTCTGGGTCAGAACCACGTCCTGCCCGTTCACCGTCACGATGTGCCGCCGCTCGTCCACCGTCAGGCAGCCGCACTGATAGGTGCCCGGCTCCGAGGCAGTCCGCCGCAGCAGCGCCCGGATGCGGGAGAGCAGCTCCATCATGCCAAAGGGCTTGGTCACATAGTCGTCCGCGCCGGCATCCAGCCCCAGCACCTTGTCGTACTCCGTGCCCTTGGCTGTCAGCATGATGATCGGCAGCCGGGCGGTCCGGGCGTCCGTCCGGATCTTCTTCATCACGGAGATCCCGTCCTCCTCCGGCAGCATGATGTCCAGCAGCACCAGGGCCGGGACCTTCTCCTCCATGGCAGCCCAAAAGGCGGAGGGGCGGTCGAATCCCCGGGCCTCCATCCCCTGGCTGTTCAAGGTGTAGATCACGAAATCCCGGATGCTGTCGTCGTCTTCCAGTAAGTAGATCATGGGACCCTCCTTGGATATGTCTAGTCTGCGGCGGTCCGCGGCCCGGACCGCTTTTTGAGAAAATGGCACGGGGCCCTTCGGCCCCCTGCCACCGCGCGTTTTTCAAATCAGCTGCTGCTCGTTGATCATCAGCTTGAATTGCAGCCCCAGCTTCTCCGCCGCCTTGCGGCAGAGGATCATCCGCTGCATGAAGATCTCAAAGTAATCCATCACGGACCCGTACTTGGTATCCACGGACAGCTTCAGCTTGATGAGCGTGTGCTCCTCGTTGATCTTCAGCTTGGACTTCTTCACGGAGTAGTTCACCCGGTCGTGGATATCGAAGGTGCTGGGGTCCGGATTCCGCACCCGGCTGCGGCGGACGTCGGATTTGTCCGCCAGGATCAGAGCCGCCGCCACGGCGTTCACCGGCAGGCCGGTGCCCTCGTCGTGGTTGCCGATGGCGGTGACGATGGTGGCGATCTCCTCCGGGTCGCACTGGAGGTTGTCCAGGATCCGGAAAGCCATGACGGCCCCGGACTGGGAGTGGTCCACCCGGTTCACCAGGTTGCCGATGTCGTGGAGGAAGCCAGCGATCTTCACCAGCTCCACGGTCCGCGCAGGGTAGCCCAGGGTCCCCAGGATATAGCCCGCCGTCTCCGCCACCAGCGTCACATGGGCGAAGCTGTGCTCCGTAAAGCCCAGGGCGGTCAGGGACTCATCCGCCCGTTGGATATAGGTGCGGATGGCCTCGTTGTTCCTCACGTCCTCATAGGTCAGCACCGCTCCGCCTCCTTCCGCCCGGTCCGCCGGGACGTCAGTTGTTGGAGGGATGGTTGCCCGTGATGGAGTACTCCACCCATTCCGCCACGTTGGTGGCGTGGTCGCCGATCCGCTCCAGATACTTGGCCACCATGATCAGGTCCAGCCACAGCTCCCCGGAGGAGGCGTCCTTGGCGATCATGCTGATCAGCTCCCCCTTCACCTGGTTGAACAGGTCGTCCACCTGGTCGTCCTCCCGGCAGACCTCACGGGCCAGCTCCAGATCCCGCTTCACGAAGGAGTCCACGCTGTCCGTCACCATGCGGATCACGGCAACGGCCATCTCCTCAATCCGCTGGCGGCCGGTACCCTCGGGGATGCGGACAAACCGGGTCAGCTCCGCGATGTCCGCCGCCTGGTCGCCGATGCGCTCCAGGTCGGAGATCATCTTCAAAGCGGAGGAGATCTCCCGCAGGTCCTTGGCCACGGGCTGCTGCTGCAGCAGCAGCTTCAGGCAGAGGTTCTCCACCTCCCGCTCCTTTTGGTCGATCTCCCGCTCCGCCTCCTCGGCGGCCCGGGCCAGGGACTCGTCCCCGGTCATCAGGGCCTTGGCCGCGGCGGAGATGGCGTCCTCGCACAGGGCGCCCATCTGGATCATTTCCACGTGCAGCCGCTCCAGCTGCTCCTCAAATTTGTTTCTCACGCTCGCTCCTCCTTAGCCGAACCGGCCCGTGATGTAGTCCTCGGTGCGCTGGTCCTGCGGCGTGGAGAACAACGTCTCCGTCTTGCCGAACTCCACCAGGTCTCCCAGCAGGAAGAAAGCCGTATTGTCCGACACACGGGCGGCCTGCTGCATGTTATGCGTCACCATGATGATAGTATAATCCTTTTTCAGCTCCACTGCAAGGTCCTCGATCTTGGAGGTGGAGATGGGGTCCAGGGCGGAGGTGGACTCGTCCATCAGCAGCACGTCAGGCTTGACGGCCAGGGCCCGGGCGATGCACAGCCGCTGCTGCTGGCCGCCGGAGAGGCCCAGGGCGCTCTTCTTCAGGCGGTCCTTCACCTCGTCCCAGATGGCGGCACCCCGCAGGGACTCCTCCACGATCTCGTCCAGCTTGGCCCGGGAGCGGATGCCGTGGGTCCGGGGGCCGTAGGCCACGTTGTCATAGATGCTCATGGGGAAGGGATTGGCTTTCTGGAACACCATGCCGATCTGCTTGCGCAGCCAGGTGGTGTCCACGCTGGAGTCATAGATGTTCTGGCCGGCATAGTTCACCTCGCCCTCGATACGGATGCCCTCCACCAGGTCGTTCATGCGGTTGAGGGTCTTCAGGAACGTGGACTTACCGCAGCCGGAGGGCCCGATCAGGGCGGTGATCTCGTGGGCGGGGATTTCGATATTCACACTGTGGAGGGCATGGTGCGCCCCGTACCACAGGTTCAGGTCTTTCACTTCAATAATGGTGGACATGTGCCTCTCTCCTATTTCGTCTGTGATGATTAGTTCTTCTTGAGCTTCTTTCCCACCAGGCTGGCGGACAGGTTGATCACCAGCGTCAGCAGCATCAGGATGGTGGCGATGGCAAAGGCGATGTCCGTCTCGCCCCGCTCGCTGGCGTACACGTACAGGGCCACCGTCAGCGTGGCGGAGGAGGACTCCAGAGACGTGAAGAAGTTGTTGAGCACCAGGCCGAAGCCGGCGGTGTACAGCAGCGCAGCGCTCTCGCCCACGATCCGGCCGATGGCCAGGATGCAGCCGGTGACGATGCCGTCCACCGCGTTGGGCAGCACCACGGTGCGGACCATGTGCCACTTACCGGCCCCCAGAGCCAGCGCGCCCTCCCGGTAGGAGTCCGGCACGGTCTTGAGGCTCTCCTGGGTGGTGCGGACAATGGTGGGGAGAATCATCACCACCAGGGTCAGGCCGCCGGCCAGGATGCCGGTTTTCAGGCCCATCTTTTGAATGAAGAACAGCATGCCCACCAGGCCGAAGATGATGGAGGGGATGCCGGTCAGGGTCTCGGTGGCAAACTCAATGACGGCCACCAGCTTCCGGTTGGCGGCGTACTCCGTCAGGTAGATGGCCGCGCCCACGCCCAGGGGCAGCACAATCACCATGGACAGCAGGATGATATAGAGGGTGTTCAGAATATTCGGCAGGATGCCGATGGTATCATTGATATAGCTGGACTGGGTGGAGAGCAGCTCCCAGGTGATGTTGGGAATGCCCCGGTAGAAGATATAGCCGATAATCAGCACCAGCAGGGCGCAGGTGAGGAAGCCGCAGAAATACAGCATCGCCCGCAGGCCCTTGTCATACAGGCGGCGCCGGGGGGACAGGGTATGGGATTCCACTTCCGCTCAATCCTCCTTTTTCCGTTTGATGAAGACATTGAGGAACACGTTGATCAGCATGATGAAGAGGAACAGCACCAGGCCGATGGAAAAGAGGGCGTTGCGGTGCAGGGAGCCCACGGAGGCGTAGGACATCTCCGAGGCGATGGCGGTGGTCAGGAAGCGCACCGGCGTCAGAAGCCCCGGCATGTTGGCCACGTTGCCCGCCACCATGATGATGGCCATGGCCTCGCCGATGGCGCGGCCGATGCCCAGCACCACCGCGGTGGCGATGCCGCTGCGGGCGGCGGGAACGCTGACCCGGAACACCGTCTCAATATGGGTAGCCCCCAGGGCCAGGGACGCCTCCTCATACTCCCGGGGCACCGCCCGCAAGGCGGTCTCCGACACGGAGACAATGGAGGGCAGGATCATCACCGCCAGCACAATGATGGCGGCCAGGAGCGTCGCGCCGGATGGCAGGTCAAAGGCCACCCGGATGGCGGGCACCAGCAGGATCATGCCCACCAGGCCGTACACCACGGAGGGGATGCCGGCCAGCAGTTCCACGGCAGTGTGCACCACCGCGGCAAACTTGGGGGGCGCCACCTTGGAGAGGAAAATGGCGGTCATCAGGCCGATGGGCACGCCGATGATGATGGCCCCCGCCGTGCCGGCAAAGGACGTCAGGATGATGGCGAAGATGCCGAAGTCTCCCGTGGAGGCATACCACCGGGTGCCGAAAATGAAGTCCACCAGTCCGATCTCCTGAATGGCCGGCAGGCCGGAGATCACCAGGTAGATGCTGATCAGCAGTACAAACGCCACAGCGATGATGCCGCAGACGAAGAAGATCGCGTTCATCACAAATTCCAGAGCCTTAAGGCCCTTCTTGCCGGAGGAGGGCTCCCTGCTGCCGCCGGCGGGCCGCGCGACGGCGCCGCTGGCGGCGACTCCGCCGGCCGCTCCCGCGAATTCACGTTCCATAGATTGTTCTCCTTACTCTCCTTTGTTCCCGGACAAGGCGTCCGTCCCAATTCCAGCGGAACAGCCGCCGCCCCATGAGGGCGCGGCGGCCGACCGCAGATATCTCTGTGTGGACTCCACTTACTGCGCCACGGGCACAGCGCCGGCGCCGGCAATCAGATCGTTGGCATCCGTGGAGGTGGCGAAGTCGAAGAAAGCCTGAGCAGCCTCGGACAGGGCCTCGTCGGTGCGGGTGGCGAACACGAACGGACGCTGAATGGCATAGGTGCCGTCCAGGACGGTCTCCTCAGAGGGAGCCACGCCGCCCACGGTCAGGACAGTGATGCCCTCCTGGTTCTGCACGGCGGACAGGGAGGCATAGCCGATGGCGCCGGGAGTGGTGCGGACCGCCTCGATGACGGCGCCGGTGGAGTTCAGCTCCTGGGCCAGCACGCACTGGTCCTCGGTGCCGGTGATGGACTCGAAGCCGTCCCGGGTGCCGGAGCCGGACTCACGGCCGATCACGGCGATGGTGCCGGCATCGCTGCCGAACTCGGACCAGTCGGTGACCGCGCCGGTGTAGATCTGGGCGATCTGCTCCAGGGTCAGGTCGGTGACGGAGTTCTCAGCGTTGACGATCACGGCGATGCCGTCCAGGGCCACGATGGTCTCGGTCAGGCCGCCGGCCTTCTCCTCGTCGGTCAGGGCACGGGAGGCCAGGCCGATGTCGCAGCTGCCGTTGGACACGGCCTCGATGCCGGCGCCGGAGCCAGTGGGGTTGTAGGTGACGGACACGCCGGTGTCAGCCTGGAACTGCTCGCCCAGGACGCCGATGACCTCCTCCATGGAGGTGGAGCCGTCGGTGGACACGGTGCCGCTCAGCTGGGTCTCCTCCTGGGTGGTATCACCGGTGGTGTCGCCGGTGGTATCGGTGTTGGTGTCGCCGCCGCAGGCCGCCAGGGACAGGGCCATGGTCAGGGACAGCAAAAGCGCAAGTACTTTTTTCATCTCAAATGTCTCCTTTTTTCGTATGTCGTATGTCGTGCAGCTCGTCGCTACGGTCCTAGTATAAACAGCTCCAGGTAAAATCCGTTATCACCGCTTTATTAAGTCTTTGTAAAATCGCCAGAATTATGCCATTTTCTCTATGTGACATTTTTAAAAAATAAAATCGTTTTCTTTACTTTTATCCCATTCATATATTGACAAAAAAACGCATAATTTGATATGATGCCCTCAGGGAATCACGCCGGCCGATCCCCGGGGTCCGGTCCGGCATCATCTGATGGCACCAGCTTGAAAGGAGCGCGAACATCTATGGAAAAGCAGGTCAGGCGAATCGGCGTACTTACCAGCGGCGGCGACGCCCCCGGCATGAATGCCGCTGTGCGGGCCGTGGTGCGCACCACCATCCGCCAGGGGATCGAGTGCATCGGCATCCGCCGGGGCTGGCATGGCCTCATCAGCGGCGATTTCGTCACCCTGGACTCCGACAGTGTCAGCCATATCATGGACAAGGGCGGCACCATCCTCTACACCGCCCGCAGCGAGGAGTTCCGCACCGCCGCCGGACGGGACAAGGCCCTGGCCACCTGCAAGCTGCTGGGACTGGACGGCATTGTGGCCATCGGCGGCGACGGCACCTTCCGGGGCGCGCTGGCTCTCTCCCGCCAGGCGGCGGACGAGGGGATGGACCTGCAGGTGGCCGGCATCCCCGCCACCATCGACAACGACATCGGCTGCTCCAAGTACACCATCGGCTTCGACACCGCCTGCAACACCGCCATCGAGTGCATCGACAAGCTGCGGGATACCATGCAGTCCCATGAGCGGTGCTCCCTGGTGGAGGTCATGGGCCGCCACGCGGGGTACCTGGCCCTGTATGTGGGCATCTCCGTGGGCGCCACCGCCGTGCTGATCCCGGAGCGGGCGGTGGACTTCGAGCGGGATATCGTGGACAAGATCCGCCGGGCCCGGCTGGCCGGCAGCACCCATTACATGATCGTGGTGGCGGAGGGCGCCGGCAGCGCCATGGACTACGCCAACCGCATCCGGGAGGAGGTGGGCCTGGACCCCCGGGTCACCGTACTGGGCCACATCCAGCGGGGCGGCTCCCCCTCCGCCCGGGACCGGGAGACCGCCAGCCGCATGGGCTACACGGCGGTGATGGCCATGCTCCAAAACCGGGGCAACTGCATCATTGCCACCCAGAACGGCGCCATCGTGGACCTGGACATGGAGGAGGCCCTCCAGATGACCAAGGAGTTCCCCATGGACCGCTATCAGATTCTGGAGGCGTTGTCCGTCACCCAGGATTAAACACAGCAAGAGGCCGCGCGTCTTTCGACGCGCGGCCTCTTCTTGTACGCTTTGGATTGAACGCCGCTTCACTCCGCGCTGTGGCGCACCACCCGCCGCTTCCAGATGGAGGGGGCAAACAGCAACAGCAGGGGGAAGATCTCCAGTCGTCCCAGCAGCATGTCGAAGGACAGCAGGATCTTTCCCCAGTCGGAGAACGTGGAGAAGTTGCCCATGGGCCCCACCACCTCCAGGCCCGGGCCCACGTTGTTGATGCAGGTGGTCAGGGCAGTAAAGGTGGTCACCAGGTCAAAGTCCTCCAGACACAGCAGCAGGAAAGACACCGTAAACACCACCAGGTAGACGGAGAGGTACACCTGCACGCCCCGGATCGTCCGGTCCGTCAGGGGTTTCTCCTCAAATTGCACGGAGGTGACGGCATTGGGGTGGAGCATCTTCCGCATATCCGCCAGGGAGGACTTCAGGCCGATCACCACCCGGGAGACCTTGATGCCGCCGGCGGTGGAGCCGGCGCAGCCGCCAATGAACATCAGCACGACCAGGACCCCCTTGGAGAGGGTGGGCCAGAGGTTGAAATCCGTGGTGGCGTAGCCGGTGGTGGTGAGGATGGACGACACCTGGAAGAAAGCATGGCGCAGACCCGTGAGGAAAGAGCCGTAATAGCTGGACACGTCCACCGCGATGACAATCACCGCCGCCGCCACAATCAGGAGATAGGCCCGCAGCTCCTCGGACCGGAATACCTCCCGGAACCGGCGGACCAGCAGGAAGTAGTAGAGGTTGAAGTTGATGCCGAAGAGCAGCATGAAGATGCCGATAGTGATGTCGAACACGGGGTTCTCATAGGCGCCCACGCTGAGATTCCGATTGCTGAAGCCGCCGGTGCCGGCGGTGCCGAAGGCGTGGATGCAGGAGTCAAAGAGGGGCATCCCCTCAATCACCAGCAGGACGATCAGAAACACGGTCATCGCCAGATAGATCCCGTAGAGGATCTTGGCGCTGTCACTCATGCGGCTCACCAGTTTGCCGGCAATGGGGCCCGGCACCTCCGCCCGCATCAGGTGCATGCCGTGGCCGTCGGTCATGGGCAGGATCGCCATGACGAACACCAGCACGCCCATACCGCCCACCCAGTGGGTGAAGCTGCGCCAAAACAGAACGCCCCGGCTCAGGGACTCCACCTCTGTCAGGATCGTGGCGCCGGTGGTGGTAAAGCCGGACACCGTCTCAAAAAAAGCATCCACATAGTGGGGAATATCCCCGGAGAGCACAAAGGGCAGCGCGCCGAAAGCGGACAGCAGAATCCAGGCCAGCGCCACCACGGCAAAGCCGTCCCGGGCGAAGATGGCCGTCCGCTGGGGCCGTTTGACGCCCAGGGCCAGACCCACCACCACCAGGATCATGGCCGGTACCAGGAAAGGCCCCGGCGACTCCTGATACAGCGCCGCTGTCATCGCCGGCAGCAGCAGCAGCGCGGCCTCCGTCAGCAGAATCCGTCCGATGGCGAAAGCAATCATTCGATAGTTCACCTGTCGTCCCGCCTTTACAGAAAGATGTCGTAGATGTCCTGCATGGTGGTATCGGTGGTCACCACGATGACGTC
>CAJFNE010000040.1 GCA_904393855.1 uncultured Oscillibacter sp.
GGCATTTGCCTGGGGATGCAGCTGCTCTTCGACCGGAGCTTCGAGTACGGGGAGCACCCCGGTCTGGGCCTGGTGCCGGGACAGGTGGTGGACCTGCGGGCGGACCTGATAGATAGATCCCTGAAAGTCCCCCACATGGGCTGGAACAGCCTGGAAATCTTGCAGGACGACCCGCTGTTCCGGTATCTCCAGAACGGGGAGTACGTCTACTATGTCCACAGCTTCTATGCCAAGGACTGCGCGGAGAGCACCCTGGGTGTCTCCCGGTACGGCGGCGTGGCCGTCACCGGCGTGGTGCGCAGCGGAAACGTCTACGGCACCCAGTTCCACCCGGAGAAGTCCGGGGACACGGGGCTGCGGCTGCTGCGGGCTTTCGCGGAGTTATAAGGAGGAACCACCATGCGTCCTATGAGAAGGCAGGATCGGGAAGTGACCGATCCGGAGAGGATCAGCGCCGTCATCGACGCCTGCACCCACTGCCGCCTGGGCTTCTGCGACCAGGGACGTACCTACATCGTGCCGGTGAACTTCGGCCACGCGGTGGAACACGGACAGCACGTCTTCTACTTCCACGGCGCCCCGGAGGGTCGGAAGATCGACCTGATCCGGGAGACCGGCTGGGCCGGCATCGAGATGGACGAGGGCTATCAGCTCCACCGGGCGGAGAAGGCCTGCGGCCACAGCGCCGCCTTCCGCAGCATCATCGGCGGCGGCCCCATCGTCATCCTGGAGGATCTGGAGGAAAAGCGCCGGGCCCTCTCCCGGATCATGGCCCACACCGCCGGCAGCGGGGACTGGGAGTTCCCGGAGGCGGCGGTGCGCGCCGTCTGCGTCTACAAGCTGACGGCGGAGGAGCTCTCCTGCAAGGAGCACCTGTAAAAGCAAAGATCCCGCGGGAACCGGGGCGGCCGTGCCCCGGCAATCCGCGCATGCGGGAATGGGAAATCAGAGACAAAGGAGACATGACCCATGCAGATTTTCCCCGCCATCGACCTGCGGGGCGGACAGGTGGTCCGCCTGTACCAGGGGGACTATGACCAGGAGACGGTCTACGCCCAGGACCCCTGCGCCGTGGCCCGGGACTTCCTGGCCGCCGGGGCCAGGTACCTCCACGTGGTGGATCTGGACGGCGCCAAGGACGGCACCCTGGCCAACTTTGACACCATCGCCGCCATTGCCCAGCAGGGCGGATTGTACATGGAGGTAGGCGGCGGCATCCGGGACGAGGACCGCATCCGCCGCTACCTGGACCTAGGGGTAGGCCGGTGCATCCTGGGCACCATTGCGGTGCGTGACTTCGCCTTCACAGAGCGGATGGCCCAGAAGTACGGCGACCAAATTGCTGTAGGAGTGGACGCCCGGGACGGCCATGTGGCCGTCAGCGGGTGGAAGGAGCTCTCCGCCGAGAAAGGCGTGGACTTCTGCCGCCGCCTCCGGGACGCGGGCGTTCAAACCGTCATTTACACGGACATCAGCCGGGACGGGGCGGAGCAGGGCGCCAACCTGGACCTCTACCGGGAACTGGCCAAAATTGACGGTCTGGATATCACCGCCTCCGGCGGCGTCAGCAGCCTCGAGGAGCTGAAAGAGCTCCAGCGGATCGGCACCAGGGCCGCCATTTTGGGCAAGGCCCTGTACACCGGCCGGCTGGACTTGAAAACCGTGATCCAGGAGGTGGGCGCGTGTTAGCCAAGCGGATCATCCCCTGCCTGGACGTGAAGGACGGCCGGGTGGTAAAGGGGACCAACTTTGCAGGCCTCCGGGATATGGCGGACCCGGTGGAGATGGCCCGGTTCTACAACGAGTCCGGGGCGGACGAGCTGGTATTCTACGACATCACCGCCTCCGCCGAGGGCCGGAACCTCTTCACGGACATCCTGCGGCGGGTGGCCAGCGAAATATTCATCCCCCTGACCGTGGGGGGCGGCATCCGCACCCTGGAGGACTTTGACCGCGTTCTCAAATGCGGCGCCGACAAGGTGAGCGTCAACTCCGGAGCCATCGCGGACCCCGCCATCATCGGCGCGGCGGCGAAGAAGTACGGCGACCAGTGCGTGGTGCTCTCCATGGACGTAAAGCGGGTGGACGGCCAGTTCCGCCTCTTCGCCAAGGGCGGCCGGGAGGATACCGGCATCGACGCCATGGAGTGGGCCGTCCGGGGCGTGGGCGACGGCGCCGGGGAGATCGTGCTGAACTCCATCGACACCGACGGGGTGAAGCAGGGCTTCGACCTGGAGATGCTGGACGCCCTGGCGGCCCGGGTGAACGTCCCCATCATCGCCAGCGGCGGCGCGGGGAAGATGGAGGACTTTGCGGAGCTCTTCACGCACCCCGGCATCGACGCGGGGCTGGCGGCGTCAATCTTCCACACCCGGCAGGTGGATATTAAAGAATTGAAGCGGTATCTGCGGGAACAGGGCGTGGAGATGCGGATTTGAGAATCGTCCGGTTCGGACGAGGGAATCAGATAGGTTGCTAGCCTGGCAATCCACCCCCATAAGCGGCGTCACAAAGTCCGCTCCCTTTGCTCCGCCTTTCCCCACGCGCCCCGCTTCGCTGGGCTCGCGCGGGGCCCCCGATTGTTCTTGCCGAAAAGACTGCGCCCGCAGGCGCGTGTCGTAGACCAACCGCCGCATGAGCGGCGGCACTTGGGCCGGAGACAAACGGGCCGCACCCGCAAGGGGTACGCCGCATCCGTAAGCGGCAAAGCCGCCAATGGCTGCGCAGTGGACGGTCCAAGAGAAAAAACGCTGCGGCGGGTCGGTCCGCGCAAGCGCGTACCTCTGGCCGCCGGCGGAGGATGGTTGGCCATTCCGCGTTTCAGCTTCATCAAACGCGATGCCCTTGGGGAAACCTTGGGCCCGGGGAGGGCCCGGATACCCCGCCCTCCTCTTTCCGCTGGCGCTGCCCTGGGCGGTAAACGCGGGCCGACGAGGGCGTCGGCCCCTACGTGACGGTGTTAGAGAAAGACCTGTGTGTCCGGGTCACTGCCACCCCTGTAGGGGC
Organism: uncultured Oscillibacter sp.; assembly: GCA_904393855.1. Lineage (GTDB taxonomy): Bacteria > Bacillota > Clostridia > Oscillospirales > Oscillospiraceae > Oscillibacter. Next base: position 3,007 of record CAJFNE010000040.1, read on the forward strand.
GGATGCCCACATCCGCCCGCCTTGCCAAGCCCCCACTTACCACCAAGCAAAGCACAAGCGAATTTAAAAGAATCGTCCTTTCGACAAACACCCCGAGGTCTCTACCAGACCCACATTCGCGGCACAAGACCCACGCAAGGGAGCGGACTGGCGCGAACCGGTAGAAGACCACCCTGTTTTTGTCAGAACCGATTCGGAAGACCCCCGTATTAAGCAAACCTGCACGCAGGTGCAGGTTCTGCGCCCAGCGTTCTTTTCTTTTGGACCGGGCGCGGCCCGTTTTCTTTTCGGCAAGACCGAAAAGAAAATGGGGGGCGCATTGCCGCCAGCAACCTGGCACTCCCCCGCGCCGCAGAGCGGCGCCCCTCCCCCACCCCCTCATCGAGGTATCAGAAAGGAACTTCCCCATGGAAACAAACAAACTCAAATTTGATGAAAACGGCCTGATCCCCGCCATCGTCCAGGACCACTATACGAAAGAAGTCCTGACCCTGGCCTACATGAACGCCGAGAGCCTCGCCATCACCATCGACGAGGGCCGGACCTGCTTCTGGTCCCGCAGCCGCCAGGAGCTCTGGCGCAAGGGCGAGACCTCCGGCAACGTGCAGCACGTGGTGTCCATCACCGCCGACTGCGACGCGGACGCCCTGGTGGTGGAGGTGGTGAAGGACGGCCCCGCCTGCCACACCGGCGCGGAGAGCTGCTTCTTCCAGCCGGTCTACCTGTCCGAGGAATTGAAGCAGTTCAGCTATGAGGGCCTCTATCACCTGATCGAGGGCCGCAAGACCAACCCCAAGGAGGGCAGCTACACCACCTACCTCTTTGAAAAGGGTCTGGACAAGATTTTGAAAAAGGTGGGCGAGGAGTGCACCGAGGTCATCATCGGCGGCTGCAAGCAGGATCGGGACGAGACCATCTACGAGATCGCGGACCTGACCTATCACGTCATGGTGCTGATGGTGCAGATGGGCATCACCGTGGAGGACGTCACTCGGGAGCTGGAGAAGCGCCACGTGATCGACCACAAGGTGAAGCAGGAGCGGATGCAATGAACGCCCTGCTCTGCTCCGTCCACACCCACTCCGTCCTCTGCGATGGGAAGAACACCCTGGCGGAGATGGCCGCCGCGGCCTTTGCAGCGGGGGTGCGGTACTTCGGTGCCTCCGGCCACAGCCATACGGACATTCCCCACGACGCGGGCAACGTCCTGCCGGCGGACCTCGTAGAGTACCGCAGCCAGCTCCTGGCCCTGCGGGAGCAGTACCGGGGCCGCATGGAGGTGCTGCTGGGCATTGAGCAGGACAGCTGCTCCCCCCAGCCGGTGCCGGACTGGGTGGACTACTGGATCGGCTCCGTCCACAACCTCCACGACCCCAAAACGGGGAACTACCACTGCATGGACTGGGACCGGGAGAAGCTGGCTGCCTGCCGGGACGAGATGTTCGGCGGGGATATGCTGGCCCTGACGGAGACCTACTACCGGGACGTAGCCGCCATGGCGGACCGTAAACCCACGATCCTGGGCCACATCGACCTGGTCACCAAGCTGAACGCCGGGAACGTCCTGTTTGACGAGACCGCCCCCCGCTACCGGGCGGCGGCCCTGGAGGCCCTGCACGCGGCGGACCCCCAGGCCACGCTGCTGGAGATCAACACCGGCGCCATCTCCCGGGGCTACCGGGACACCCCCTATCCGGCCCAGTTCCTGCTGCGGGAGTGGCGGAACCTGGGGGGCCGGATCATCCTCACCGCCGACGCCCACGCCGCGGCCCACCTGCTCTCCGGCTACGAGCAGGCCGCCCGGTGGGCCCAGGCGGCGGGCTTTGACACCGCCGTGCTCCTGACGACGGCGGGCCCTGTGGAATATCACTTGTAAAGGAAGACCTCTTCATGTACCAAACAGTCCTCTTTGACCTGGACGGCACGCTGCTGAACACCATCGCGGACCTGGCCGCAGCCGGCAACCACGTCTGCCGGGAAAACGGCTGGCCGGAGTACACCGTGGATGAGTTCCGCGCCATGGTGGGCCACGGCATCCGGAACCTGGTCACCCGGTTCACGCCGGAGAGCTGCCGGGACGCCGAAACCCTGGACCGGGCCTACCAGCAGTTCTCCGCCTACTACGGAACCCACAGCATGGACCAGACGGTCCCCTACCCCGGCATCCCGAAGCTGCTGGAGCGCCTGCAGACCGCCGGCGTGCAGCTGGCGGTCTGCTCCAACAAGGCCGACGATTTCTCCCGCGCCCTGATCGAGCATTTCTTCCCCGGGCGCTTCGCCCTGGTGGAGGGCAAGCGGGAGGGGGTGCCGGTGAAGCCGGACCCGGCCATCGTGCACCAGATGCTGGGGGCTTTGCAGGCCGATCCGGCCCGGACCCTCTTTGTGGGGGACAGTGCTGTGGACATCCAGACCGGCCACAACGCCGGCCTCCCGGCCTGCGGCGTCACCTGGGGCTTCCGGTCCCGGCAGTCCCTGGCGGAGGCCGGCGCGGATTTCCTGGCAGACACCGTGGAGGCCTTGGAGCAGACGATTCTGCAAGAATCCTAAAAAGCCCCATGGGGCGGGATGCGTTTGCATCCCGCCCCATCTTTTTCGGATGTTTTGGCGAGAATTTAACAGCGGGCGTTGGATAAAACGATTGACAGTCCCACTCCCTTCTGTGTATAATCTGACATGACATACTGTCATAAAGTGACATGGTGTCATATCTGCAAAGGAGGGATCGGCATGTGTACGGAGACCTTCCTCCATCTTCCGGAAGAGAAAAAGCATCGGTTCCTGGAAGCCGCCTGGGAGGAGTTCACCACCGTCAGCTTCGCGTCGGCGTCCATCAACCAGATCATCCGGCGGGCGGGGATTCCGCGGGGCAGCTTTTACCAGTACTTTTCAGACAAGTCGGACCTGTTCTTCTATCTGATGAACCTCATCGGAGCTCACTTCTCCGAGGAGCTGCGAAAGACTGTTCTCCAGACCGGCGGAAACCTGTTTCGCACACTCCTGCTCTGCTTTGACCGCCTGGTACAAAAGGGGCCCGCTGCGGACTACATGTTTGACCGCTGCCTGCGGATCATCCAGCTGAATCCCGAGATCTTTTTCCAGATCACCCTGTCCAGCCGGCCGGATCACTGCTTCCTGGAGGCCGCCTGGACCCAGGTGGACCTGTCCGCGTTCCGCAGCCGGGACCCGGACTATGTGTACCAGGTCTTTCTGCTGGCCCTGCTGGCTCTGGCCGCGGCGGTGCGGGATACCCTGGCCAAGCCGGAGAACAGCGAGCTGCACCGCCGGGCTCTGGTACAGCGGCTTACCATCATTCAATCCGGCTGTCTGGCCGAGAGAGATTCCACGAAGGAGGTACCCTATGCGTAAGAAATGGATGGCCCTGGCCCTGGTGCTGGCACTCACACTCTCCTGGTGCGCGGTGTCCGCCCTGGCCGAGGAGACCGGCCCCGAGGACACCCAGGCAGAGGAGACCGGGGAGGGCGCGGAAACCGGAGCGGCCCCGGAGGGGGAGGAACCGGCGGAGGGCGCTGAAGAGGAGCCCACCTCCCCGGCGGGCCCGGACCCGGCCCCGGAGACGGACCCGGAGACCGGCGAGCTCATCGACACCGGCTATGTGCCAGACCCCGTGGGCAGCGTCACGTTCGAGAACGTGGAGCGCCGCATGCGGGAGGGCAATCTGCAGGTGCTGGCTTTGCAGGAGACCGTGGACATGCTCAACAGCATCGACTACGAGGACCTGCAGGAGGATCTGCGCCAGCAGCTCAATCAGATCGCCCAGGGGCAGTGGTACATGGTCCTGCTGGGTCAGAGCGGCACCCTGGCCTACGAGCAGATGGACCAGGCCTACGACGCGGTCCGGGAGCAGTTCGACGCCATCAAGGACGGCGAGATGCAAAAGGACAATGCCGACGCCCTGCGCAACGTCCAGAATCTGCAGGACCAGATCATTATGGCCGGCGAGGCCACCTATGTGGCCCTGGCCACCATGGAGCTGCAGGAGGCCTCCCTGGAGCGGCAGCTGGAGGCCACCAACCGCACGGTGGAGGAGATGGAGCTGCGCTATCAGATGGGGCAGATCTCCGCCCTGCAGCTGTCCCAGGCCAAGTCCGGGCAGACCAGCCTTGCCAGCGCGCTGGAGACCCTGCGGATGAATCTCCGCACCTACAAGACCCAGCTGCAGATGCTGCTGGGCGCGGAGATGACCGGCGAGCTGGAACTGGGGGCGGTCCCCGCCGTCACCGAGGAGCAGCTGGCCTCCATGGACGTGGAGGCGGACCTCCTCGCCGCCAAGGAGCGCAGCTACGAGCTGCTGGACGCCTCCAACACCCTGGAGGACGAGCGGGAGTCCTTTGAGGACAACTACAGCTACAACAGCACCAGCCTCACCTCCCAGCAGGCGCTGCACACCTGGCAGGCGGCCCAGTACACCTATGACAACACGGTGCAGGACTATGAGCGGCGGTTCCGCCTGCTCTATGACCAGGTCAATGACTACCAGCAGATCTGGGAGGCCAGCAAGGTCTCCCTGGAGACCCAGAAGCTCAGCTACGCCGCCTCGGAGCTGCAGTATGAGCAGGGGACCATCTCCCACAACGCCCTGCTGACCGCCCGGGACGAGCTCTCCGACGCGGAGGAGGCCGTCCAGAGCGCCGCCATCGACCTGTTCTCCGCCTACAACACCTACTGCTGGGCCGTGCAGAACGGTATCCTGAACTGACCTACATAGAGGAGTAATCTGCCATGAAAGATCAACGCATTCCCTCCCTCCTGCTGGCCGCCGCGCTGACGCTGACCCTGTCCGCCTGCGGCGGCGAGGAGGAGACCCCGCAGGAGGCTGCCGGCATCGCCGTGCAGGTCCAGACCGTCCTGGCGGACACCATCGCCACGGAGAACCGGGTCTCCGGCCAGATCAGCGCCGACAATTCCTCCACCATCCTGATCTCCAGCGCCGCCAAGTGCACGGACGTGTACTTCCAGGCCGGCGATCTGGTGGAAGCCGGCGATATCCTCTGTACCCTGGACCTGGGCAGCTCCCTGTCCAGCTACAACGCGGCCCGCATTAACTATAACTCTGCGGTCCAGAGCTATCAGGACCAGCAGGCCATTCTGGACAAGCAGGTACAGCTGGCTCAGGAGAACGTGGCCAACACCCAGGCCCTCTTTGAGATCGGCGCCGCCTCCCAGCTGGAGGTGGATCAGGCGGAGGTGAACTACCAGACCGCCGTGGCTACCCGGAACTCCACCTTGTCCCAGCTGGAGGCCGGCATCCAGAGCGCCCAGAGCAGCCTGGACCAGCTGGACACCGCCCTGGAGAACGTGGACGCATCCGGCAATGTCATCGCCCCCATCTCCGGCACCCTGGCCACCATGAATGCCCAGGCGGGCAGCTTCATCTCCAACAGCCTGCCCCTGGCCGTCATTGAGGGCGGCGAGGCGATGAAGGTCACCGTCTCCGTCTCCGAGGTGCTGGTGCCCCAACTGGCCATCGGCGACGAGGCGGAGGTCACGGTGGACGCCGCGGACCAGACCTTTACCGCCGCCGTCCGCTCCGTGGAGCGGGCCGCCAACGCGCAGACCAGCCTGTACACCGTCACCCTGACGGTTCCCGCCGACGTGAGCGGCCTCCTCTCCGGCATGTTCGCCGACGTGACTTTCCGCACCAATGTGTCCGAGAACACCCTGGTCATCCCCTCCGACGCCATCCTCACCAGCGAGGACACCCAGTACGTCTTCGTGGTGGAGGATGATGCCGCCCGCTACGTGGAGGTCACCGCCGGCCTCACCGGCAACGGCGTCACGGAGGTTCTCTCCGGCCTGACCGAGGGCCAGCAGCTGGTGGTGGTGGGCCAGCAGTACCTGGCGGACGGCGACCCGGTCCGCATCGTGGACGGCACCTCCGGCGTCACCGACACGGCGGAGGGGGATGCCGGTACAGCCTCCGATGAGGACGGGACGGACACCGGTGGCACGCCTCCTGAGAAGAACACGCCCACAGAAGGCGGGGAGGCGTAACCGCCTATGAGTATGGCAAAATTCTGCATCAAGCACAAGGTCACCACCCTGCTGGCGGTGATCATGATCTCCATTTTCGGCGTGGCCTTCACCACCCAGCTGCAGATGTCCCTGCTGCCGGATATGGAGGCCCCCATGGCCGTGGTCATGTGCTACTACAATGGCGCCACCCCCGAGGACATCGAGGAGCTGGTGACCCGCCCCCTGGAGTCGGCCATCATGTCGGTCCCCGGCGTGGAGTCCGTGTCCTCCACCTCGTCGGACAGTGTCAGCCAGATCCAGGTGACCTATGTGGAGAACACGGACCTGGACATCGCCGCCACCAAGCTGCGGGAGGAGTTCGACATGCTCTCCCTGCCGGACGGCGCCACGGACCCGGTCATCGTCAACATCAACATCAGCGAGATCATGCCCTCCGCCATCATCGCCCTCATGGGCGACAACCTGGCGTCCCTCCAGTCCCTGGCGGAGGATACCGTGGCTCCCGCCCTGGAGCGGATCGACGGCGTGGCCTCCGTCACCGTCAGCGGCGGCGTGACCCAGCAGATCGAGGTCCAGGTGGACGCCGCCCGGGCGGCGGGCTACGGCCTCTCCAACAGCTATATCTCCCAGTTCCTGGCGGCGGAGAACCTGCTCTACCCCGGCGGCGAGATCCAGAATGGCTCCAAGAGTCTGACCGTCAGCACGGACGCCAAGTTCCAGTCCGTGGAGGATGTGGCCAACATGCTCATCACTCTGCCCACCGGCGGCACTGTCCGCCTGGGCGAGGTGGCCGACGTGTCCCTCCAGTCCCAGAACACGGACACGGTGGCCCAGATGGACGGCGCCTCCAGCGTCATTCTCCAAGTCTCCAAGCAGTCCGGCGCCAATGAGGCCGCCACTGCTGAAGCGGTGGCAGCGCGCATGGCGGAGCTGGCGGCAGAAAATCCCAGCATCCAGTATGCCGCCCCGTACCTGGCCTCTGACTACATCAATCTGTCCGTGGAGTCCGCCCTGCAGAATATTCTTTTAGGCGTGGTGCTGGCGGCCATTGTGGTGTTCCTATTCCTGTGGCGCTGGGGCGCCACGCTGACCATCGCCATATCCATGCCGGTGTGCATCCTGTCGGTGTTCGTGCTCATGAATGTGTGGGATCTGACGCTGAACATGATGAGCCTGGGCGGCATCGCCATGGGCGTGGGTATGATTGTGGACAACTCCATTGTGGTCCTGGAGAATATCTACCGCTTCTCCCGGGAGGGCCATGACCGCCTGAGCGCCTGCGTGGACGGCACCAAGGAGGTCACCACCGCCGTCATCGCCTCCACCCTGACCACCGTGGCCGTGTTCCTGCCCCTGGGCCTCACCGGCGGCATGGCCGGCATGCTGTTCAAGGACTTCTGCCTGACGATCTCTTTCCTGATCCTGGGTTCCCTGCTGATCGCCCTCACCTGGGTACCCCTGCTTTGCTACATGCTGCTGGACGAGGGGAAGGTCCAGCGGGACGAACTGAAGCGGGCCGGCCGGCCGAAAAACGCCTTCTTCACCCGGTGCGGCCAGTGGATTCAGAAGCTCTATGACCACTATATGCGTCTGCTGGACTACTTCCTGCACCATCTGAAAGTGGGCATGCTGGTCTCTTTTGGCCTGGTGGCCGTCTTTGCCGTCTGCTGCCTGAGCACCAACATGGTGCTGATGCCGGAGATGGACCAGAGCCAGGTCACCGTCTCCATCAGCACCCCCATCGGCTCCGAGGTGGAGGAGACCAGCGCCTACGCCGACCGGGTGGTTTCCATCGCCCAGGAGGAGATTCCGGAACTGGAGAGCCTCTACTATATCGCCCAGGCGGAGTCCGCCTCTGTCACGCTGAACCTGGTGGGCAGAACGGAGCGGGACCGCAGCAGCGGTGAGGTGGCGGACTCCCTGCGGCCGCTCCTGCAGGATCTCGCCGGCTGTGAGATCGCCGTCAACGCCATGGACATGACCGCCATGCTGGGCGGCAGCGATATCAGCGTGGAGATCTCCGGCGAGGACTACAATACCCTCACCCTGATCGCCGACGACCTGCTGCGGGAGATCTCCCAGCTGGAGGACGCGGTGGACGTGGTCAGCTCCGTGGCCGAGCAGGTGCCCCAGGTGGAGGTCACCATCAACCGGGAGGCCGCCGCCCGGTACGGGCTCACCGCCGCCACCATCGGCGCCGCCGTCCGGTCCGAGCTCACCGGCGAGACCGCCACCACGGTCACCATCGACAACCAGGAGCTGGACGTGGTGGTCATGGGCGACGGCGCTACAGCCGCCAGCCTGGATGCCCTGCGCTCCATGGCGGTGTCCACCGCCATGGGCGGCTACGTCCCCTTGAGCTCCGTGGCCCAGGTGGAGGTGGTGCAGGCCCCTCAGACCATCACCCGGGTCAATCAGTCCCGCCAGGTCAGCATCACCGGCGACACCATCAGCGGCGACGCCACGGCTATGACAGAGCAACTCACGGCGATCCTGAACAACTACTCCATGCCGGAGGGTTACACCGCCGAGCTGACGGGCAGCTACTCGGACATGATGGAGAACTTCTCCGACCTGCTGCTGGCCCTGCTGGTGGCCATCGGTCTGGTGTACTTTGTCCTGGCTGCGCAGTTTGAGTCCTTCCTGATGCCGGTCATCGTCATGATGATCCTGCCGGTGGCCTTCACCGGCGCCCTGTTCGCCCTGCCGCTGACGGGCCGGGACCTGTCCATGATCTCCCTGGTGGCCCTGATCATGCTGGCGGGTACGGTGGTCAACAACTCCATCGTCCTGGTGGAGTATATCAAGATCCGCCGGGAGATGGGGGAGGATCGGATCACCGCCATCCTCCACGCCTGTCCCCTCCGCATCCGTCCCATCATGATGACCACCCTGACCACGGTGCTGGCCATGGTCCCCATGGCCTTCGGCATGGGCGACACCAATGAGATGATGAGCGACATGGGCATCACCATGATGAGCGG